>WRBW01000001.1 GCA_009784345.1 Coriobacteriia bacterium
CATCCTCTAAAAGTACCCTGAGCCACTGCGCTGAAAGCGAAGACGAAGGCAGTAACCAAGGCGAGTACTACTATTGTTCTCTTCATGTTTAGTTCTCCTTTAGATTTACTTACAAATATAGATTTTGTTTCTCTCATTCGAACACCTCCTTTCCCGAGAAGAATATTTAACCGAGTATCTCTCTTACTCAATCAAACTTTATTCAAGCGCGCCGATTTCGAAGCGCTTAAGTAACAAATCAGAACAGTAAGATTCTAGCAACTCGAAGGTAGCTCGTCTAATTGCTACATACTAGCTACACAAGGTTTCATAGGTCGCTCACTGCTGTGAATAATTTATCAAATATGACTGGTGTTACAAGGCATATAATTGCAGGTCAGAGTATGAATTGAGAGCCCTTGCCTCTGCATGAACGAGTTGTGGATTTCAGTTGCGAGAGATGTGTATTCGACGGCTTTTTTGACGCCTGCGCAACGCCTTGCAGCACCAGGTCGTGACGAGAGTTACAAGCCCATAAGAGGATATTGATGTAGCTACTGGAAGGCTTGAGGGAAGGTCAAGGACGAGATGCCGTGTCGGAGCACGGCATGACAAGCGAAGGTCAAGGACGAGACGCCGCATCAAGTGCGGCGTGACAAAACGGGGCGCGGCATGACAAGGCGGGAGTAGTAGAGCACAAAGTGCCGAGAGATACGTTCGCCCCGTTGCACGCAAGACCCTTCGCTGCGCTCAGGGAGTTTCGGGGTGTGGGCCTACTCCCCCTATTTGGATTAGGCTTGTTTGCGCTTGTTACTGTAGACGATGAAGGCAAGAGCTGCCACAACGACACCCATGACTCCGAGGATTACGACCGTGAAGCCGCCCAGCAGGCTGCCGCCCTGGGCGATGAAGCCGGTGCCCGCAGGAGGATTGTAGGTGATTTCACCTGTGACAGGCTGAAAAGCCGGCACGTCATTATAGATTCTGAAAAACACGAGGTAGCCGTCTGCGTCTTCACCCATGAAGGTGACATCCTGATCGTTGACAACCGTTTCTGCTGGCAGGTTTGTCATGAGGCGCAAGATAGGGGTGTCAGTGGCAGGCGTGTAAGCCATAGATATGCGGTACTGCCCGGTAGCGATACGCTCATTGGGGTCGTTGTTATCGAGGTTGTATTCGATTTGTACGACCGGATAGTGCTCGAGGGTAACGGTGTAGATGTCGAGTCCGTTTTCGGTGCGCATATTAAAGGGTGCCGTGAACTCGGGGTCATTTTGGATCGGTCCGCCGGAGACCTCGCTAAACCACATGATTTCAGAACCTGCGGGAATGGCGACCTCGACGGTTGCGGGCAGCGGGGTGTCAGGGGGTAAAAAGCCGGTTGCCGCTGCTGAGTAGGCGTTGAAGTGGCGGGCGACAAAGTAGTTGATAGCCTCGAAGGGGATAACGGCTGCGTCAGTATCTGTTTCTGTGGCGGAGGCAAAGTGTGCCGGCAGTATGAGGAGTGCTGCCATTAACAGTAGCAGTGCGAGCTTTTTGAATCTGTGGTGCATGGACGTACTCCTCCGATTGATAATTGATACTTAAACACTGTTTTGCTGCTGCAATTCTACACTAGGAGCTAGCACCTGATGGGGCGAGCGTGTAAAATGGTGAGGTTGTTTGTGACTAGGAAAGGTCAATTCTATGTATAAATCGCATGCCTTTGAAGGGCTGGGAAACAAAAAATTTATTCTGGCGCTGCTGGCTTTTGCGCTGATTATGGCTGCTGCCATTGGCGTGGCTAGTGTTGCCAATGTGGCTGGCGCGGTACCTGGTGCTGAAACTGCTCAGGACGCTCAGGCTGAAATCGATGCGCGTGCGCAGGAAGCGATGGCTGCAGCGGCTGACGCGGCTGAGCCTACGGAAGAAGAGATTGCTGCGGCGACTGCTGCGGCAGAGGCTGCTGTGACGCCTGACGGATTTGCGCCGGTTCAGGCAATGTGGATTGTGCTGTTTGACGATGCTGAAAACGGCCGCACAACGGTGAGCTTGCAGGGTGCGATTGACCCCTACACTCCCCTGCCGGCGAAGGTGAAGTTCTACTTTGCTGATGACTATGTGCTGGAGAGTGCCGAGCAGGTCGACTTTGACAGCGGCGATGTGATTGGTGATATTTCGCATGACTCTGCGCCTAGTGAGAGTGAAGATTTCGAGAACCTGACGACCTATACTTTGGAGCTGACCGAGGGTCATGTCTTTAATGTTGGTTTCTCGATTCCGGTACAGTTGTTTGCCACTGAGGCTCAGATGGGCGATTCGCCTTTGGCAAGCTTTAGCTTTGTGCCAGCTGACGACCTCTACGGCCTGGTGGTAGGTTTTGTGTCGCCCAGCCCTGACTTGGTCGGTGCAGGTGGCCAGGAGCAAGTTCAGCTGATTGGCGAGACAGAAGAAGGTGAAGTCTACGGCATCGTACGCGAAAACGTGGCTGCTGGAGAGCTTCAGGAATATCTGATTGCCTTTGGCTCGCGCGCTGATCGCGATGCAGCATTGGCTGCAGCGGCAGAGGCCGAGGCTGCTTCTGTCGAGACGACGCCGAGTGCCTTTGCCTGGTTTACGACCCCTACAGGTATGACCATTACTGGTGTTGTTCTGGTTTTGGTAATTGCTGCTGGTCTGGCGGTGTGGCTGGGGCTTCGCGGACGCGGTGCGGTTGTCGAAGGTGACGACGGTGATGATGACGGTGCAAGCTGGGGTGCTGATGGCGATTGGTCAGGAAACCCTACTGCCGAAGGCACAACGACGATTGCCGCTGATGAAGCATCGCCTAAGAGTGCTGGCAACTGGGGTGGCGATGGCCACTGGTCAGGTGACGATAAGTAATAAGGTCGCGGTTTTGAACCGGACTATTAAAGCCGCCCCTCGAGTTTTCGGGGGGCGGTTTTTTTGTGGTTTAGAAGGGGCGGAGGCCGTACTTTGTTTTAAGGCGCTGAAGCTTTCTGCCCCAAGGGACGAGCGTCAGACCCAGAAAGATCAGCGTCGATGCCGCGTGCATGACATTCATTGGAAAGCCCATAGACCAGGTGGTAATCAGACCCGCCCAACCGGTCTCCCAGGCGTAGGCGATGAAGAACTGCAGATCGAGCACCATGCCAAAGAGCAGTGATGCTACGGTGCCGTAGGCAACAACGATGACTTGCAGGATGAGCGTGCGTTTGCGGGCAGCTGCCCTTTCTGGTGTACTTTCTTGAGAAATATCGCTGTTTCGTTTTTGGACGTACTCCCCCAGGACTCCCGCGCCATAGCCCACGAGCCCCCAGGCAAGCATTTGCCAGGGCGTCCAGGGTCCTTGCCCCATGACCATATTTGAAACCAGTGCGGTGAGTAGTCCACACATGAGACCTGCCCCTCGTCCGAAAAAGTAGCCAGCGAGGACAATCAGTGCTGTTGCGGGCTGAAAGTTAGGGATGGGCATGGCGACGATGCGCCCTAAGATGGCAAGGGCAGCCAGTACCACAACGGGCATGAGTTCACGGGGGCGTGGGCGAGAGCGCTCGTAGATGAAGACGGCAAGGGCTAGGACTGCGATAACGAGGAGTGTTGAGGTGAGCAGGTGCATGAGGGGTCAGTCTTTCTGTGAGATAAGGGTGGTGGCGGCGTCTGCTACGGTGACGCAGCCGTCGATGATTTTGCGGGTCATGCGCTGCGTCGGAGTCGTATAGAAGCTGTTCCCGATGAAGAAGTCGCGGGTGGGTGCTGTTGCGATGATTTCACCGTTGGCAAGCAGCGAGCAGGTCTGCGTGTAGCGGGCTGCAAAGGGCAGGTCGTGGGTGACAAGCAGGATAGTTTTGCCCGCAGCTGCGAGGTTTTGCAGGACCTGTCCGATGTCTGCCTTTGCCTGTGCGTCGAGTCCCTTGGTGGGCTCATCAAGCAGCAGGATATCGGGGTTAGTGAGCAGGACTTTTGCGAGCGCTGCTTTTTGCGCCTCGCCGCCCGAAAGATCATAGGGATGGCGGTCGAGCAGGGCTGTGAGGCCGAGTTGTTGGGTAATGTTTGCGACGGCGTCTGCGGCGGGGTATGTGTCAGGGTCAAGGTCAAGGGCGAGGTCCTTCGACTCACTACGTTCGCTCAGGATGACAGGGGTGGAGTGCGGGGTGACAGGAGTGGAGTGCTGGGTGACATTACTGAGGTCTTCGCGGAGGGTGTCGCAGGTGAAGCTCGCTTTGGGGTTTTGAGTTAGAGCTGCAAGGCGTAGGCCTTTTGTCAGCTTGACCTTGCCCAGTTGGGACTTCAGGACGCCTGAAATAAGACCCAACAGGGTCGATTTGCCTGAAGCATTGCCGCCTACAATGGCGTGGATTTCGCCAGCGCTGAAGCTTGCCTGGAGATGGGTCAGGATGTAGGGTTCTGTTTTGTCATAGCGGAAGCACAGGTCACGCAGGGTGATGGCGGGATTAGTGCGAGTGGCGTCAGACACCTTTTCTTGAGAGACGCAAGACCCTTCGACTGCGCGCTGCGCGCTGCGCTCAGGGAGTATATTTGTGAGCCAGGTGCGGCCGGTGCGGACGTCAAGGGGAAGGTCGGAAGGAGCAAGAGCTAATGCGATTTGGGTGGGTTCGGGTAGGTAGAGTACGTAGTCTTTGTTCTCTTCTGCACAACTTTCGACAAACTCTTGAGGTTCATAGCTCAAAAGCGCTGCAGTTTGAACGGGCTGGGTGCTGGCAGCTGCCTTGGGGGTGGGGGTATGGACGCACTCCCCCGCCTTTTTCATCAGGAATACTCTGTCTGCGAGGGAGAGGACTTCATCCAGGCGGTGCTCACAGCAGATGATGGTCGTACCTAGCTCGCGGTTGACGCGCGCGAGGTGTCGCAGGAAGTTTTGCGCAGCGATGGGGTCAAGCTCGCTGGTAGGCTCATCGAGGACGAGGATGTCGGGGTCAGTGACCAGCGTTGCCGCAAGGTTAAGAAGCTGCTTTTGGCCGCCAGAGAGGCTATGGGTGGGTGATTCTAGCAAGTATTCGAGGCCGAAATAGGTGGCGATTTCTGCAACTTTGCGGCGGATGACTTGTGTGGGCAGACCTTGGTTTTCGAGCGCAAAGGCCAGCTCATGAAAGACAAGGTCAGTGACGATTTGATTGTCGGGATCTTGCTGGACAAAGCCTGTCTGACCTGCGATTTCGATACTGCCAGTGATGCTACCGTGGGGGCGAAGCGCTGGCACCAGCTGGCGCAGCAGGGTAGTTTTACCGCTGCCCGTGCGTCCGCACAGCAAGATGAACTGCCCGAACTCGACACTGAAATTGATGACCTGCAATGCTGCTGTGGTCGCCTGCGGGTAGCTGAAACAGAGATCTTGAGCTGTGATTATTGGCTGTGTATGCGTGTGCGTAGGGACCATGTGAGCTTCTCCTTTCCTTCAATCAGGAGGGGAAAAGCCATGAGGGCAAGGGTAGCCGCGAGTCCTACCGGCGACAGCAGGTCAGCCCCGCGAAAGACCGGAAAGAAGGCGAGGTCGCGTGTTGTCGCGAAAATAGTGACGGTCGCGATCGCAAACAGCGTGGCGATGAGGGCCGTCGCGGCAGCATCTGTTGATGTGAAGCGGTAGGCGCGAAAGCTGGTTCGACGATGCTCTTTTTTGGAGCGGTAGCCGCGGGCTTGCATGGAGTCGGCCGCCTCTATCGCGTCTTCCATGGACCATGACATCAGCGCAGATAGTGACTGAGTCAGCGCGCGATATTGGTCGCGACGTCTTTTTCCAGAATCAATCTGAAGGGATTTTTGGGCGCGACGGATTTGCTGCCAGCGGTACTTTGTCAGAGGGATCCAGCGCTGCACCATGGCGATGGCAAGAGCCGTTGTCGGCATGACAGGAGCCGCCAAATACAGAAAGCGATCACTGGTCATAAAGTGCTGGTACAGACGAAACCACAACATAATAGCCGCAAGCATGAGCGCAATACTAGCACCAAAAAAGAGGCTTTCCTGCGTGAAGGTAAAACTACTACCAAAAAACTGCAGCGTCGCAAGCTCTGTCGCACCGCGCCGGTTAAACAGGACATTAAAGCCGACCACAATGACAGCACTGGGAATCAACCAAGCAAAGGTCTGCAGCAAACTGCGCGAACCTAAATAAAGGGCAACACCGGCAGCAGCAAGCACCAAGGACAGCAGCAGTAGCAAGGGATGGTAGCTTATCAGCGTCACCACCAACACAGCGACAAAAAAGAGCATCATGACGCCAGGATGAAGCAGCGAAAAGCGTTGTGGCAAGGCGTAGGACTGGTAACTTCGCCTACCCGCGCGCGCCTGCTTTTTTAGATTACTGCCACCTGCAATGGTAGCGGCGGCCTTAGCGGCGGGCACCCAGATCAGCCCCATTATTTATCGTATAACGCCAGGCAATGGCATCACCGGCACTCAAGCGTTGCGCCGAAGCAGAGGCGTTAGGAAAGCTACCATTAACACTGTACATCCAGCCGCTCTGCGGACCCAGATCGCCCTCTGACAACCCGCCAATACCGGCAATATAGGCACCGCGCGCATTCACCCGCACACCACTTGCATCTAGCGCCTGACGCACGGTCGCGCCTTCGGGCAGGGTCAGGTTGCGCCGCGCCAAGATGACGCCATTGCTGGTGATGCCCGCCACAGCTGCTGGGTCAGAAGCAAAGGCCGTACGGGCCTCGATTTCGATTGATACCGTAATGGTTCGGGGAACCGTCTGTGCAGGTGCCGAACTAGGCGGAGGAGTCTGTCCAGACCCGCCGCCACTACCACTGCTGGCAGCACCACTTGAAGCTGCAGACCCCCCACCGGAGCTGCTGCTACTGCTACTGCTGCTACCTGATGAGCTTGATGCGCCTGATGAACCCGCACTGCCGCCAGACCCACCAGAACTGCGGGACTGACCGCTGCTACCCTGGTCACCCCTTGAAACGCTCGAGCCTGCGGCGGCAGCCCCCTCATCAGGGGCTGACTGAGCATCGAGGTCAGCGCCCTCTGGTGTGGGCAGCTCCTCCTCGACTTCAGGGTCTTCTTTTGACAGAAGCGCATCCGCTTCTTGATGGTATTCAGTTTCTACCTGCTGCGTCGTCCCTGGCTGAGGGCCTGTGTGCTCAGGGCGATTGCTACATCCGCCCAGGCCGAAGGCAAGCAGGGCTGTCAGCGCAAGGCTGACGCCTAGTAGGACTTTTTCTTTCCCCATGCCTGTTGTCCTTCATCTGATTTCTTCGTAAGTTTTTCGATTTCTTCAGAGCTGACGTCCCAAGCTGCATGTACGTGGTCGGTGACCGTGTCGTTATATTCAGGCTCTGGCTCTTTGGGCTCCATGTCTGCAACGGGTACGCCCAGACGTGCCTTCAGTTCTGCGGTCTTGGGGTCGTCGTCTTCTTTCATGACCAGCTTGCGCGGCTCATCTTCTGTGCCCATCTGCGCCTTCAGGGCATCGAGCTTCCTCTTTTTGCGCGCCTGAATCTTGCCTGAAATGACCATCGTGATGATGGTGGCTGACACCGCTGCGATAAAGAGCCAGCGCGTGGCATTTCCGTCATCTGCCGTGTTGGGGCCAGTCGCGGGTGTGCGCGTCGCAGACTCGCTGTCATCATAGCCATTGCCTGCGCCAGGGTCAGTGCTTTGCACATCGCCCGTGCCACCGCTGTTTCCGCTGCTGCTGCCAGTACCACCGCCGCTACCGCCACCAGGGGTCTGATCAGGCAGAGGGTTATTCGATGCCGTCAGTGCGGTAAAGGTACCTGCTCCATCTGTGTAATACAGCGTGCCCGCACTGTCTGCAAAGACAGAACTTAAGGTAAAAGAGCCACCCGGGCGGAATATGGCCTGGGCGACCATGGGCACAGCAGCTGTTTCTGAATCGACAATGCGCACGACATCATCGCGTGCATCATTGAGCGCAACGAACAGTGAGACCTGGTAGCCATTGGCAGCCGTTGCACCCGCCGTTGAAAGCAGGGGCGATGACTGGCTAAAGCCGGGCAACTGCACCGAACGTAGCCGCTGTAGGGTCGTGGCATTAAAAACGTCAACAAAGCCCTTTGACAGCAGCTCGCCACTGACGACGTACAGGCGGTCACGATACAAAACGGGCGTCGAGGTCGAGCCAGCGCCACTTAAGGCTGCGGTAGTGGCAGTGCCCACGAAGCTGCCGTCAGCAGCAACGGTGATGCGCGCGACCTGGCCGCCTCTTGTTGCAACATAGGCGATGCCTCCGCCCGCGTCCCCACTTGCAGGCGCAAACAGCACAGGTGACCTAACACCAGCTGCCACGCCGCCAGGCAACTGCAAGGTATCGATGACGCCAGCTGCAGCTTCAGCTGTGCGTACACCCGCATCAGCAGCTCCTGCCGTTCCTGCCAGGTGCGATACGACGATGCCATCGTCACCAGCAAACAATAGGGCAGGGCCCTGCGTCGTATCAATGTGAGCAGCACCCGACCAGTAGAATCCCCGTTGCGTCGACGTAGACGTGGAGGAGTAGGTCCATACCCGCTGCCCGGTCGCTGCATCTAGACAAAAGAAGCTGCCCTCGCTTTGGCGCATGAAGAGGTCAAAACCAGCAGCCCCATAGACATGGCCGTCGCGATAGGACAGCGCACCTAAACTAAGCCAATTGCTGTCAAAGGCCTCTGATGTCCACAGAGCTGCAAGGGTGTCTGCATTAAAAGCTTGCACCTGTCCGGCACCCAGAGGCACAAATATCATGCCAGCACCATCTGCCCCACTGCCACCTGCGGCCAAAAAGCCAGCAGGACCTACCGGCGCTGCAAGCGCGGCTGTCGCTACCAGCTGGTTGACTTGAGTTGCCGTATTGAACTTATAAAGAGTGCTACCACCCGCTACATAAATATAGTTACCCACTTTGACGGGCGACAAGGCTGATGCGCCATCTGACACCCGATGTGACCAGCGGACCTGTGCTGATTGCTCGATACCAGGCGTCGTAGCACCCGTCGTACCAGAGTTATGTCCATCCCCGTGCGAAGAACCAATCTCTGGGTTAATCGCAGGTGGAAGCTGCACGGGAGGCTCATCACTGACGGTCACCACCGCAAAGGGTCGCGTAATATCTATCGAACCCAGCGCCCCAATACGAGTAGCACTCAAGACGTATACGCCCGGCTCTGTAAAGGTAATTGATGCTTGACCTTGGGCATCAGTCAAAATGCCGGTAGGCGTCACGGCACCATGAGGCGCAGCACTCGCGACGTCTTTCAGGATTTCTGCTCCTGCCATTCTGGTGAAGGGTACATCGCCAAAATCATCAAAGCCGTCGAGCCCGTTAAGCGTCAGCTCAAGTGGCTGCCCAGGCGCCACACTATAGCTGGTGCTGTCAAAGAAGCTCATCCAGGGGGAGTGAACTCCCCACTGACCGCCCCACATGGCCAAAAAGTCGATAGCGTCACCTTGCTGAACAGGATACTCATTCGAGGCATAGCCCCAGCCACTGACAGGATCAGTGGGCTGCGACTGGTTAGCCGTCCACATCCACCAGACGTTTGGCTCGCCTGCTACAGAGCCATGAGAACCATCGATGGTCAAAAGAATGCCAAAGGCACCAATTCTATCTGCGGCAGCCCCTGGTCCGTAAAGGTCTTCAAAGGCTTGCGCCAATACATGTAAAGGGGTGATAAATCCCGGGTCAGACATCCCTGTCACACCGTAGCTCGCCAGCGGCCGGTACTCTACAGTGACCTCCCGCTGTAGCATCAGGGTGTTTTCAAGATTTTCGACCCGCAGGGTTGTGGTAAGGGGGCTAGCCCAGGCTGCAGGAACCGCAGCTATCAAAAACAGGGCAAGCGCTAGCGACAACACAGTCGCAGCTCGCGCAAGTTTTGGACGGACTAGATTCAGCTCTAAACGCATTAGGTTTCCTCTCTCGCTTTGCGACGAAAAAAGGGAGCTCGGTTTGTCCAGAAATAATGAGACGCTCCGATCTTTCCCGCCGAAAGACAGACACTAGGGCTACGCTGGCAGGTCTTCCGGCTTAGGGGTCAGATGAGGTTCCAGCACCTTCCCGGCGAGCATGTGGCTGCCAGTGGTCGAGTCAATGGTGACTGCTCGAACCTCGTTCCCAAATACGGCAACGGGGGTTGCGCTGGACTTACACCAGCTTCCCTCTTAATCTGCGACGCGCATCAACACGTCCAGAACCAACGGAGTACACTTCAGTGTAACAAAAATGAACAAACGATAGCGGCGGAGTGTGTCCATCGTCCCAAATGAGCAGAAGATGCACACATAATTCGCGGCTAGCGGTGCTGGCCACGTCCCCAACAACAGGAAGAAGCGCCCTTTCGAGCGCTTCTTCCCAATCTATATTTGTAGGCAAATCCCTACATCCATAAGGCAAGGTGTCTTCAATTCCTTGCCTAAATGACTAGACTTATAACGCTAGCGATACAAGAACAGACGAGATGAACCTGTGACTAGGCCGCCGTTCCATATCGGGGCTATTACTGTTCCGCCAGTATTTGTTCTACCTGGCCACTGGTGATAAAGAGCGTCAGCAGCAACTGAGCCGCGAGCACTCATCGAGGCGCTATCGATAGCAACGTGACACTTCAAACATGAGCCATCAGTAAGACCAGAGTTTCTGTTGAGCGTTGTTCCGATTCCCGCCCAAGCGTATCCTGCACTCTGATCGTAAGGTCTGTTGGTATCAAGCCCGTAACGGCCAGAGCCAATACCTGTCAGCACGGTCCAACTCTGATCGGCAAACCCGGCATTTACGCTCGTGCGACCCTGGAATGAGCCCACAATCGGAGTTGCTCCGTTACCACTTGCATTGATGGAGCGAGCGATACTACCGCCGTACATCCACAGATTACCAGCTGCTGGTGTTGTTTCATGCTGCACACCAGCTGAATCCCACTCGTATACGCGGATATTACGGTTACCGTGTGGCCATGCGGTACTGTTCGTTGCTACACCAACCATGTCGTGGCATTGGTCACAACCATAGGCGCGACGGGTATCATCACGACGTCCCGCATTCGTTGATGCAGTTGGGAATCCGGCAGGGTTACCCGCATGACATGGTCCGCAAGCCTGGTTATTCCCACCTCTTCCATTGCGCAAACTGGGCAGCACGTGACCCGTGACTTCTACTGTGCCATTTGGGCTCATACTGAGGCCCGTTCTAACCTGATTATCCTTGGTGAATCCCATACCCCAGTTCAAGTTGAACATGGCAGACGTGCGGTGACATCCGATTTCACCACAGGTATAGGCAGTTGCCAGCGAGCGTGCTGCAGCATAGGTGATGTCATTTGTGCCTGGTGCTGCTGATCCAACGGGACCCAAAGCTCTCGTTCCGTCAGCCCACCATGTTGAGCCGTTTGAAGCTGCTGCCACGGGAGCGCGATTAAACACAGGTGCACCATTAAAGGTAAAGCTTGCAGGGATATCTAATACACCACCGCGCAGAACCTTTCCGGCATTAATCTCTGCAACGATTTGTGCATCACGGCTTCTGCCATTTTCGAAGGTATTAGTGCTTGCTCCTGAAGTGGTTGGTGTCGATGTATCAACATTGAAGGTACCGCGAACGGCACCGCGCGTTGCACCCAGCATAAAGACATTCATCACGTTGAAGCGTGAGCTTGTCAGACCGTGGATACCCGCATTGTGACACATGGTACAACCTCGAGCGGCTGAACCGTGGGGTCCACCTCCGGTATAGTAACCAGCAGGACCGCCCCATTCGACGAGCAGGCGTGATGCCTGGCCGCCAGAGCTGACGTGGCATTCTGAACAGGTTGTTCCCCCTGCAGTCAGGAAGAATTGATTCCTAGCATTAGCGAGACTTACGGAATCACCGGTACTTTGTGCACCAGTTCCTTCACCGGCGCTTGTAGTGATTGTTGTAAACACTGGTGTCTGCCCACTCCATGCAGTTACTATGTTGCGTTCTGTATTTGAATTGACGCCGCTTGCGCGGTGAGCACTGTGACAGACAGCACATTTGGTAGTTGTTGTGATGTATCCACCGTGTGCGGTATTTTGCAAAGCAGTAGAAACACCATTGCGTGTCATTTCAACACGTGCCTCTGGGAAAGTAATGTATCCCTGAAGTATTCCGGCATCTACCTCTGCCTGAGTACGGATGGGCGACCATCCTCTAAAAGTTGCTTGAGCGACTGAGCCAAAAGCCAGGACGAAGGCAGCCACCAAAACAACAATCATTATTGTTCTCTTCATGTTTAGTTCTCCTTTAGATTTACTTACAAAAGATTTACTTACGCATAGATTGTTTTCTCTCATTTGTATCACCTCCCCCCTCGAGAAGAATTCTTGACTCCTCATCCCCCCGGACCGAGTCAAGTTGGCAAAGTTCCAGACGCGTCTTCATGCATGTCTGGTTGTACTTAGTTATCGCATAGGCAATTCACATTGCTTGCACATTTAAGACTGTCGCAAGCATAACATGTAACAAATCGCGACATGCGAATTAATTGGTGTACTTAATTCAGTTATATTTTGATGGTTTTGTGGAGAACAGAATTATTAATGGGCACGAACTGCGCCTATTCAAATTTTCATCACTTTATTCAAATCTTGTGAAATGACTCAAAAGCACAGGAATCGCTCATACTTGTACCGAATTATCACCGTGAACGGTCGCGACAATTCTGGGCCCGTGTCCCCATGCACAGAGTGAGGGCGTCCACCCCCGTAACTGGTATGGACGCCCTCCCCCTCAATCTATATTCGTAAGCAAATCGGCAAAGGAGTAGCTAATTTGCGTTACGCCATGTAATGCGCATTAGGTGCGCGGTCGTGCATTCGTAGCGCCGTGCTAGCGATACAGGAACAGACGCGATGAGCCAGTAAAGAGAACACCGTCCCATGAAGGATCGGCTGCTCCGCCGCTTCGTGTCCACGCGTGACGCAGGGCATCTGCACCAACGTGATCGCCCGCCGTGCGCGAAGCTGTGTCAAGCGCTACATGACACTTCAGACATGATCCGTCAGTGAGGCCGGTGCCTGCACCAAGCATTCCGTAACGCCCCGAACCGACGCCGGTTAAAACAGTCCAGCTTTGATCAGCAAAGGAGAGGTTTTCACTGGTCGCACCACGGAAACTGTTGCCACCACCAACATCCGTGAATGCCTGACCGTTAAGTGGACCACCGTTGACGTTACCCTGTTGATTGCTATTGTTGACCGTCCCAATAGCTGTTGAGCGCGCAATACTGCCGCCATACATCCAGAGGTTACCAGCTTCAGCGGTGATTTCGTGCTGAACACCCGCTGCATCCCATTCATAGACCTGAATACGACGGTTGCCATGTGGCCACGCCGTACTGTTGGTTGCTACACCGACCATGTCGTGACATTGGTCACAGCCATAGGCACGGCGCGAATCGTCACGACGTCCAGCGACTGATGATGCTGTTGGGAATCCAGCTGGGTTACCTCCATGACAAGGACCACATGCCTGATTGTTGCCACCCGCGACGCGGATAGAAGGCAGTACATGGCCAGTTATTTCAACGTCACCAACGCGAACCATACGGTTTTCGGGTGGTAGGTGATCTGCTGTCGTTCGAATCGAATCTGCGCGATCAAACCCCATACCCCAGTTCAGGTTGAACATGGCACTGGTCGTGTGACATCCAGCCTCACCGCAGGTATAGGCGGTTGCGAGCGAGCGTGCTGCTGCAAAGGATGCTCTGGTTGCATTATTTTCGTCAAGCGATGCAGGTACGCCCCCAATGGGACCTAGTTCGCGGATACCGTCATACCACCATGTTGTGACAGCTGTCGGGGTGCCTGCTGGAGCGCGATTGTTGAAGGTGTCCGAATTCGCGGGCACGTCTAGGATGCCGCCACGCAAGACGCGGTTTTCGAGGACCTCGCGGATGATTTGCTCATCGCGGCTTTCGGCGACCGTTGGTGCTGCGCCACGAACCGTACCGCGGGTGCTACCCAACATAAAGGCATTCATGACGTTAAAGCGCGAGCCTGACAAGCCGTGTATGCCCGCGTTATGACACATAGTGCAGCCACGTGCCGGTGCGCCGTGGGGACCGCCCCCGGTGTAACCAGTTGTTGGCCCGCCCCATTCAACCAGAAGTCTTGAGGCCTGTGCACCATGACTAACATGGCATCCTTCGCAGGTCGTGGATCCAGCAGTCAGGAAGAATTGATTGCGTACATTTGCCAGATTGATGTCACCACCGGTCGAAGAGGCCTGATCTCCTTCTGCCGCCGCTGGAACCGTTCGAGTAACCTCCCAAGCATTCCCGCTGCCACCGGGATTGCTCCAGGCATAGATGTCGCGAGGCTGATTGTTGACGCCGCTGGCACGGTGGGCACTGTGGCAAACCGCACACTTTGTCGTTGATGTTACATAGCCACCATGTGCTGTACCTGCAAGCGCAGCTGGCACATCGTTGCGAGCCATCTCGACACGAGCTTCTGGGAAAGTTATAAAGCCCTGCAAAATGCCTGCATCAACTTCTGCCTGCGTGCGTATGGGGGTAAAGCCACGGAAGGTGGCTTGCGCGCTTACCGTAAAGGCAAGCACAAAGGCGGTCACTAACATAAGAATTAATACTGTTCTCTTCATAGTTAGTTCTCCTTGTTGTGTGTTTTCGGCAGCGAACGCCACCGAACTATCCTCTATTTGTCTGACCTCCCTTCCAGAGATTCGTGCTTATATGACAAAATTTGCTTTTGTAATCGTGCTGCACAGACGGGCGATCGCCCGCGAGAATACCCCCGTTTGATTGCCGCAGATTGTGACGAAGCAACTGCAGCAGGCTCATTATGACACATATACACAGAATAATGATGATAATTATTATTTATGCAACTAATTTTGTTGATTAAACTGAAGAGATATACGAATATCGAATGTTGATTCATTGCAGGGTCACAAAATATGGGCTAAATCTGCTGATGTCGCAGGCATCGTGTATCATTTTCTGTAGTTGCTATTGAGAGGAAATCGAATGCACTACAATGCCATTTTTTGGGTGATTATAGCCATCGTAAGCGTCAGCTTTGTGTGGGGGCAGATTCGCGCGGCCCTGAACCGCAGCATGATGAGCGACGAGCTGCCGCCCCAGCTGGTGGGAATCTACGAGCCTGATGAATATGCGCGACAACAGCAGTACCAGCGCGTTGACGGAAAGTTCAGTCTAATCAGCAGGAGTGCGTCCACGCTCCTGATGCTCGCGGCTCTGTTTACGGGTGCCCTAGGCCTGCTTGAAGCGCGGCTCTCTATGGTGACGACAAACCATGTCTTGCTACCCTTGCTGGTGATGCTGGTAATTGCGGTCGTACTGCTAGTACTTGATCTGCCCTTTGACTACTATGACACCTTTGTGATTGAAGAGCGCTTTGGCTTTAACAAGTCGAGCAAGCTGACCTTTTTTATGGATGCGCTGAAAGAGCTGCTGCTGACTTCTGTGCTGATGGGTGTCGTAGTTGCGGTGATTGCCTTCCTGTATCAGTTGTCACCCACCTGGTTTTGGCTGTGGGCCTGGGCTGCACTGACTTTCTTTAGCGTCGGGCTGTCCTATTTCTATTCGCAGTTGATTGTGCCGCTCTTTAACAAGCAGACCCCTTTAGAGGAGGGCGCGCTGCGCGATGCCCTAATGCATCTCGCGGAGCAGACGGATTTTCCCATATCTGAGGTCTTTGTCATTGATGGCTCGAAGCGTAGCACAAAGGCCAATGCCTACTTTGCTGGCTTTGGTAAGCGCAAGCGCATCTGCTTGTATGACACTTTGATTGATGATCTCGAGGTTGAAGAAATTGTCGCCGTTTTGGCTCATGAGATTGGGCACTATAAGAAGCGCCACATTCCTATCAACATTGCGCTGACGGTGGGGCTCATGGGCATGCAGCTGTGGCTCATGTCGCTGCTGCTGGGCAGTGCGGCACTGGCGACTGCCATGGGTTCGACGACAGGTGCGCCTTCGCTGATTCTGGGGCTTATTGCCTTTAGCCTGCTCTTTGGTCCGGTGTCAGAGCTCTTGTCTGTGGGGCAAAACATGCTGTCGCGCCGCTTTGAGTATCAGGCCGATGCTTATGCCGCTCGCTTTGGTTACGGACAGGCTCTGATCAATGGGCTCTGTGTCATATCATCAAAGGCATTGTCTAATATGACGCCACACCCCGTGGTGGTCTTTTGGACCTATTCGCATCCGACCGTTTTGCAGCGCATGCAGGCCCTGGGTATTGCCCACTTTGAACGTAAGACAGAGGATGAAGGTTAAGGTCAAGCCCGAGATCCCGCATCGAGTGCGGGATGACAACCAGGAACACCACCGCGTGTGAGCGTGGGATGACATTAGTATAGTGTCTGGGTGCTCCTGACGTTCACAATCAAGGAGAATGAGAAAAGGGAAAGTCCTAGCGTGGTAACCATGTGGACTTTCCCTTTTTGATACTTCGACGCTGAGTGTGGGCGTCAGGTGTACCCAGACTAGCCGTCGCGCTTCTTAAGGAAGATAATGAATCCCACAAAGGCGATGAAGACAAAGCCTGCCAACGCAAACCACACAATGTTATCCATCCAGATATTACCCATGGCGGCAGTGGGGTTGTAGTTCGTAAAGAGCACGCTGTTTTCACCGGCGCCAATCACGCGGTTCTCGACCAGGAATGACTGCCCCAGGGCCGATTCAGTCGACAAGGCGCGGTCTGGACCTTCAGCCGTAAAGGTGAAGGGGTTTTGGCCATTAATCACAACAGCAACACTGGGCGTGTAATCAGTCGCCGCTTTTTCTTCTACCATGAAGGCCGTACCCAGTGGCACATCATCGATTTGCATGGTCCAGCCATGTTGCAGCGTAAAGTCATACCACTTGTCAAAAGTCTTAGTCTCACGTGAAGGAGAGTTGCCAGCATCGGTCACAATGTTTGCGGTAAAGGTCGCATCAGCTGGTGTGAAAGCGGTTGCTGTCAGTCTGATTCTAAAGTTAAACTCGGTGCTTGTCTCGCCACCAGGGCCAGATACTTCTTTGCGCACGCTCATTGAACCATAGGGTGTGTAGGTACTGACAAAACGGGCAGGAGCAGGCGTTCCTGCGGCGCCGTTTTCAAAGGTGTAGGTCGCGACATTACTAATGGCGTTGCCATCAGCGCCAGCCGTCACCGTCAGACGCAGCACAAAGGCCGCTTCGGTATCGACAACATCTTCGTGGCTTGTTGGGGCGACCTCGACTAGGTAGTCATAAGTACCTGGCTGGTTAAAGACCAGGGTACCCAGCTCGAAGCGTGCCGTTCTTTCAGTTGACTTAATGCCCAGAACTTCAGGTACGGTATCGACCCAAATGTCGGGTGATACACCGTCTGCAGAACTCAAGTTAGCAGCACCGATGCTGGGGAAATTCGCAGCATTACCCGGTGCGCCGCCATTGAAGGCAAGCGGTGTTGTGGTAAAGGTAAAAGTAACTTCGGGTACGCCGACTCCCATGGGGCGCTGAATGACCTTGGTCACATCTGCATAGGTATTGGGGTCAGTGGGGATGGGTGCGGGCTCTGCCATCGCTAGGTTGGCAGCAGCCAAACCAAAGACAAGGGCTAGCGCGAGCACCAATTTAATCTTGCCGAAAAATTTCATGTCGAACCTCACGTTTCTTCATCGTGCCAATCTTCAAGCCACTTCGAAGCTTCAGTGAGGTAGGGCAATCAAGCATGGACGTACTCCCCCAAGTCTTTGCTCGATAAGTGGCGATTACTAGGGAACTGTTCATGGGCAGCTCCCCATCGTTGCATCCACTTTAACCTAAGCTGGGGGCAAAAACGGCAACTCCATAATATATGCAGAGCTTAGTCCCGTTTGTTGCATATATTGAGAATGGTCAAGGTCAAGAACGAGACCCCGCATCAAGTGCGGGGTGACGGTGGTAGCTTAGTCCTGTTCTTAACCTTGTTTGTTGCGTGAAATTTCGAAAAGACAGTTAAAGAGCTTCGTCACATCTGCGGCGAGGTCAGCGTCAAGCCCTTCTGTCACGCGGGCCAGAATGCACTTTTCGCGCTCTGCCTGATGGATGGAGATATCACCCGACTTCTTGATTTCAGCGACGCGGTCAACATAGACCATGCGCTGCAAGAAGGCATCCAGAATCTTTTCATCAACTGAATCAATGCCCTGGCGAATCTCTGCGAGGCGAAACTGAGCCTTTTCGACAGATTCAAACATGTCAGTCGAATATTTTTCTGAAATTTTACAGGGGTTGACGTCTGTTTTCGTTTCTTCATTCATGTTCAATCACCATCTTATCTGCGAGTACAAAGGCGGTCACAGCCTCGATGCAAGGCACTGCTCGGGGCACGATACAGGGGTCGTGGCGACCCTTAACGCTCAATTCTACCTCTTTCATACACTCGAGGTCTACGGATTGTTGCTGCTTTGCTATCGATGGCGTTGGCTTGATGGCCACGCGAAAAATCAGCGGCGCGCCCGTCGTCAGACCACCGACAACGCCCCCGGCATTATTCGAGAGATGCGCAAGCGGAGAAACCCGTGGCCCATCACCGTCGCCTACTGCCAACCCAAGGCCGTCATTGTGCTCGCTGCCCAGCATGCCGGCGGCTTCAAATCCTGCGCCGAATTCGATGCCGCGCACGGCGGGCACGGCAAAGATCGCCTGTGCCAGGGCATTTTCGATGCCATCAAAGAGCGGCGAGCCAACACCGACGGGCAGCCCTATGACGGCACACTCAATGACGCCCCCGACAGAATCACCTTCTGAAGCGGCTGTCAGGATGGCATCCTTCATGGGCTGTTCGACCTGGGCATCGATTATCGGAAAGCCCTCAAAGCGCAGGTCATCTACGCAAAGCTCAAGGGTGTCAAAAGGCTGGTCAAGGACGTGATAAATCTGCTCGATGTGAGCCCCTAGGTGCACGTCCCACTTTTCCAGCAGCTGCGCGCAGACAGCCCCTGCAAAGACCAGACCCACGGTCAGGCGACCAGAAAAGTGCCCGCCGCCGCGGAAGTCTTGCGCACCAAAAAACTTTTCATCGGCGTAGTAGTCTGCGTGTGAAGGGCGCGGCACGCGACTTATTTCATCATAGTCCTGACTGCGGACATTGGCATTGTCAAAGATCGCACACAGGGGTGCCCCGCAGGTCACACCGTCCAGCAGACCTGACACGATACGGGGGGTGTCAGCTTCAGCGCGCGGAGTTGACCATGCGTTTTGCCCACCGCGCCTGCGGTCAAGCCAGGTTTGGACGCGCTCCATATCAATAGGATAACCAGCGGGTAGACCGTCGATGACCACACCCACAGCCTCGCTGTGCGACTGTCCAAAGACCTGCAGCTTGATGTTTTGTCCAAAGCTAGATGACATGGACCACTCCTCCTAATTTTTGGAAGTCTTCAAAAAAGCGGGGGTAGGTTTTATTGACCGCATCAGCACCGGTGATGGTGACGGGCTTTTGTGCGAGACTGCCCGCGATGGCAGCCGCCATGACAATGCGGTGGTCGTTTGCGCCGTCTACCGTGTCGCCGCCCGGGATGCGATCGTCGCCGTAGACGTAGATTTCATCACTGTGCTGGTCCGTCTCATTGAAGGTGTTCGCGCCGCGGTCGACGTGTTCGGTCTTCACGCCCAGCTGCGTCATCATTGCAAGGGTCGTCTCGATGCGATTGCTTTCCTTCAGGCGCAACCTGCCCAGCCCCAAAAAGCGTGTCGTGCGGTCAGTCAGGGCAGCACTGACGGCAAGGATGGGGACAAGGTCGGGGATGTCGGTGGCGTTGACGGTCTTGCGCGAACGCATCAGCGCGAACTGGCGGTCACGCTGCAGCGAGTCGGGCTTGAGTCCGGTAACTTCGACGTCTGCGGCAAGCCAGAAGGCGGAGTTTGACCAGTCCCCCTCGACGGCGATTTGTGTTGGCGATACATAGGTCTGGCCGCCGGGGACGTGGTAGATCAACGCGTCGTCCACTTCTTTGTTCGGGGTCGTTTCGACTTGTATGCCAAAGCGCTGCAGGACATCGAGGGTCATGTCGACATAACCGGCTGATTCGAGCTTTGTAGTCAGCGTAATGGTACTGTCGCCCGCAAGCAAGGGCAGGGCAAAGAGCAGTCCCGAGAGGTACTGCGAGCTGATGTTGCCCGGCAGTTGATAGTCGCCAGCTACGAGCTTACCGGACCAGCTGATGGGTAGCTGCATCTGGTCGAATTGCAGCTGCGGAGGTCTGGCGATGCTTTCGCAGAGGGTATCAAAGGGGCGGCTCATCAGCGAGCCTATGCCCGTAAGCGTGCCGGCATCAAAACGGGCGGTCAGTACGGGCAAAAGCAGGCGGGCTGCGGTACCGCTTTCGCGGCAGTCGACGGTGGGCGCCGCTGGGATGCCTTCTGGGAAGCTTGCGATGGGGTTAACGAGGACGCGGTCGCTGTAGTCTTCAAGGCTGGCGCCCATGGCACGCAGCGCATCGATGGTGGCGCGGACGTCATCTGAAAGGTAGTCAATCAGCACGACGGTAGGGGCGTCAGATAGAACTGCCGCTATGAGGATACGTTGCGCATAAGACTTTGAAGGAATGGCAGTGATGCTGCCTGACAGCTTTTGAGGCTCGATGCGGACGTCCATTGTGTCTCCTATGCTTAGCCGTAGAGTTCTTTAGCGCGTTTACCTTCAGAGAGCAGGGCAAGCAGTTTTTGCTCATCGCCGTCTTGCAGTACCTGGGCGTACTCCTCCAGGCGTTCTCGCAGGCCTTCGATTTCTGCAATCAGGTTGTCGCGGTTGGCCATGAAGAGCTCTGCCCACATGACTTCGTTTAAGTGCGCGACGCGGGTCAGGTCCTGGTAGCTGCCGGCGCTGAAGCCCAGCTGCGTTTTGGCCGTTTCGCTGCGGATGAAAGCGCCTGCGACGACGTGTGCCAGCTGCGAGGTGAAGGCGATGATGCGGTCGTGCTCGGCGCCGGTGGTGATGGTGATGTGCAGAAAGCCGATGGAGGTGAAGAGCATTTCGGCGGCTTTCAGGGCGATGATGTTGGTGTGCTCGTCGCGGCACAAGATCATGGTGCCGCCGCTGAAGAGGTGGGCAAAACTTGATTCGTAGCCGCTGCGCTCGATGCCCGTCATGGGGTGGCCGCCCACAAAGTAGAGGTCGCGGCTGGCTGCTTCTGCCGAAAGGTCGGCGCAGATTTCTGCTTTGACGCCGGCGCAGTCGATGATGACGGTGCCCTTTTTGAACTTGTCCCAGTTGTCGCGGATAAAATCGATCGTTGCCTCTGGATAGAGAGCGATGACGATCATGTCGCATTCTGCAAGCGCCGCGCCGCCAGGAGCTGGTGCAAGGGCTGCATCGAGGACCTTTTCTGCCAGTGCCTGCTTGACGACGTTGGGATTGATATCATAGCCCAGAACGCGATTCGTGGTATTGACGCGCAAGGCTTTTGCAAGCGAGCCGCCAATCAGGCCCAGGCCGACGACGCCAATGGTTTTGTCGGCAAGCGTTGGGCGGCTGGTGTCGATGTTGAGGTCTGCTGTCATGTTATATCCCCTCGTTGCATTGGCCGATCGCGACGCGCATGGCGGCGATGTCTTTGGCAAGGCTGTCAAACTGCAGCGGTGTAATGGACTGCTGCCCGTCGCACAGAGCTGTTTTGGGGCTGTTGTGGACTTCTACCATCAGGCCGTCTGCACCTGCAGCAACCGCTGCCAGTGACATGGGACGCACGTAGCGGGCCACGCCGGTTGCATGGCTGGGATCGACTACTACGGGTAGGTGCGAGAGCTCCTTGATGATGGGAATCGCAGACAGGTCGAGCGTATTGCGTGTTAGTGGCTCGAAGGTGCGCACGCCGCGCTCGCACAAGATGACTTCTTCGTTGCCGCCCGCCATGAGGTATTCTGCGCTCATGAGCAGCTCTTCGATAGTGGCTGCAAAGCCGCGCTTCAGCAGAATCGGCTTTTTGATTTTGCCCAGCTCGCGCAGCAGCACAAAGTTTTGCATGTTACGCGCACCGACCTGAATAACGTCGACTTCATCAAAGAACTCGAGCTGGTTTAAGTCCATGATTTCAGTCACGATGGGCAGCCCGGTGTTTTTGCGGGCCTCGAGCAGCAGCTCGATGCCGTCTGCCTGCATGCCCTGGAAGGCATAGGGCGAAGTACGCGGCTTGAAGGCTCCACCACGCAGAGCCTGGGCACCGCTGTCTTTGACCGCCGCAGCAATCTGCGAAATCTGTTCTGGCGATTCCACGCTACAGGGACCTGCGATGACCATGAAGTTGCCGCCACCAATCTTTGCGGCACCATCTGCGCCCAGCGAGATAACGGTATCCTGGGGATGGAACTTGCGATTAGCCTTTTTGAAGGGCTCTTGAATACGCTTGACGTCTGCCACGCAGTCCAGAGCGTTTAGCAGGTTGATGTCTACAGCAGAAGTGTCGCCCACCAGACCCATAATGGTCGTGTTTGCGCCTTCGCTCATGTGGATTTCGAGCCCCATATTTTCGAGCCAGGTTATGAGGTTGTCCAGCTCTTGCTGGTCGAAATCTTGACTGAGAATGATAATCATGCGAGCTCCTTTAGCTGCGGTAATGCGTGAAACACAGTGTATCTATGATAGCAAGATTAATTGAGGGAGGGCGCCCATTGCTGGACGCCCTCCCTTTGAGTGATTAAGGTCAAACCCGAGACCCCGCATCAAGTGCGGGGTGACAAGTGCCATCAGGCGACGTTGACTACTTTGGTGACGCCGGGAACGTTCTCTTTCAGGACGCATTCGACCTGTGAAGCCATGGTCAGTCCTGCCATGGGGCAGCCGCGACAGGCTCCTTGCAGCTCGACAATAACGGTGCCGTCGTCCTGGATTTCTTTCAGTTCGATGCCGCCGCCATCTGCTTGCAGGCGTGGGCGAATCTTTTCGATTTGTTCTTCTACGAGTGCTTTATCTACAGCCATCATGTCTCCTTTGATGTGGTTACGATGCGGACTTTGCCGCATACCTGCTGATTAGTGCAGAGGTCATTTTAGTCTAATTATGATGTCTCTGACAACAATTCTGGCTTAGAGAAGCCCTGAGTTGTCCTTTCTATCTGCTCTGGTGCTGGCAGTTCTTTGCTCATGTCGAGCCTCTGGAGCTTTTCTGCCTGCGTCAAGAGGTTGCGCTCGAGGCTCGAGGCGAACTCGTTATACGACTTGACCGTGTTGTCCAGATTGCGCTGAAGCTTTGTGCTGTGACCTGCAAGGGTCGCCATGCGCTTCAGCAACTCTTTGCCTGCTTCAACTATTTCTTGGGCGTTTTCGCTGGCCTCTTGCTGCTGCCAGGCATAGGCGATTGACTTGACTATCGACCAGAGCGTAACGGGGCTTGCCAGAGCCACGCGCTGCGAAAAGGCATAGTCGACCAGTTGAGGGTCTGCTTCAAGTGCCGCTGACAGCAGAGCTTCTGCGGGCAAGAAGGCCACCACAAAGTCTGGAGCACCGGGCAGCGATTCGCCATACTCTTTTCGGGCAAGCGCCTTGATGTGGTCTTTCAAGGCAGCTGCGTGTCCGCGCAAGAGTTCGTCGCGACGGGCAAGCTCTGCTGGTTCTGCGCTCAGGGGGATTTCACAAGCCTTGTCGTAGGAATCAAAAGGGACCTTCGCATCAATAGGCACGATGCGCCCATTGGGCAGTTTCAACAAAAAGTCTGGACGAATGCGTGTGTCCGAAGTCGAGCCCTGCGCACTGGTCGATTGACGTTCAAAGTGAACGGTCTCGATAAGGCCTGCGTTTTCGAAGATCTGCTCTAGTTGGACCTCGCCCCAGCGACCGCGCTCTTGCGATTTGGTCAGCGTACCTGCCAAGGTATTGGTGGTCGCCTGCAGCTGTCCGATAGTCTTTGACAGGTTTTCATCCTGGCGTAGACGCGCTTCTTCTAGTTCAGCTATCTTCTGTCGCATGGTATCCATGCTCTTTGACACAGGAGCCAGCTTTTCGATGACGCGGCTTTCTTGCTGCTTTTCCGCAACCTGCTGCTGGTTGAGCTGCTGCAACTGCGCTTCGGTTTTTTCAAGCTGCTCGCGATAAGCTGATGACTGCGCCGTTGCTGTGGCGGTGGCTTCACGTAGGGTGGTGATTTCTGACTGTGCCGTGCTGAGGCTGGATTGGACGGACTCCGCCGCTGTTTTTGCTGTTGCCAGTTCGGCCTCGAGCACATCAGCCTGCTGCGCACGTTGGCGCAGGGGAAGGCCTTTGCTGTGGGCAAGTACCGTCGCCAGCAAAAAGCCTAGCGCAGCCCCTGCAATCAGGCCAATTATCAGCAGTATCGTGGCGTCCATAGGGCGTCCTTTCATGAAGGTCGAGTGCGCGGGCGCGCGGGGGCGCGCGCCCCTACAAGGGCAAGGTCAAGAGCGAGACCCCAAGATCCTTCGACTACGCTCAGGAAGTACAGGGGGACATTGTAGGGGCGAGCGTCCCCGCTCGCCTGCTCGTGCGGGGTGACAGGGGTGGTGCGGGGTGGCAGTCTAGCTCAAGAGGTACATGGCGATGCCGGTGGCGACCGCCGCGTTCAGACTTTCTGCCTGATCGTTCATTTTTATCTTGAAAGTATCATCGCATATCGTCCGGACATGGCTCGAAAGGCCACTGCCTTCGCTGCCAACTACCAGCGCGATCTTATCAGCTTTTGGCAGCTGCTCGCTGCCACCCATATCAAGGCCCAGCAGGCGGAAGTCTGCGGCTTTAAGATTTTTCAGCTGCGTCACAAAGTCCTCTGCGCTGATTGCCGTGTAGGTCGGCAGCGCAAATGCCGCTCCCATCGAAGACCTGATGACCTTAGGCGAGTAGACCTGAGCACAGCTTTCTGACAGCACAGCGGCCTCAAAGCCTAGGCAGTGCGCATTGCGCAGGATCGCGCCCACATTGCCAGGATTTTGCACACCGTCAAGCACCACAATGCGACGAATCGCATCAAAGTCAAGCGTCGCATCAGGTAGTTCGAAGACACCCAGGATGCCCTGACTGGTGATCAGCTCAGAAGCTGCCTCGAACAGATTGTCGGCAAAGACCGTGACGGTTTTTGCCTCGAGGTCAGCTGCGAAATCGGGGTGTGCTTGTGCATAGCTTTTGCTGACTACGGTGTGCAGCAGGTTCAGGCGAGCATGCGCATCGCGGTAGGTCTTGACGCCTTCTGCAATCAGAATTCCGTCACGGCGCCTGGCCTTGGCGGTCTGATAGGACTTAATAGTCTTGAAGAAGTCGTTGTCTTTACTGCTAATAAGATGTAAGTTTTCCATGCTTCGACTATACCGCAAAGCCAGCTACCATGGGTCAAGCGCAAAAAGAAACGGGGGAAGGCTGGACGCCCTCCCCCGCTTTTAGATTTTGATGGTGCGCGATACTGGACTTGAACCAGTGACCCCATGCGTGTCGGGCATGTGCTCTCCCAACTGAGCTAATCGCGCACTTTGTGTTGCGCGTGAAAAACGCGCGAAAGCTAGTTTAGCTGAATTTCGCAAGCACGTCCACTATTGCGTCTGCCAGCTGGGTGCCGGCGCGGACTTGAGCCTCTTTGGTCGAGGCGCCCAGGTGCGGCGTCAGGACGGCTCGGTCGCTTTTCGCAAGGCAGCAATCGACGGGTGGCTCTGGGTCAAAAACGTCGATGCCCACTGACCAAATCTTGCCGCTGTTCAGACCATCAAGCAGCGCCTGCTCACTACAGATGCCGCCGCGCGCGACGTTCAAAATGATGACGCCGTCCTTCATTTTGGCAATCTGCTCATCGCAAATCATGTTGGTGGTCTCTGGAGTCTTTGGCAGATGCACACTGATAACATCTGAAGTCTGGAGGAGTTCGTCCAGTGATGGCAGCAGTATCGCGCCATACTGTGCGACGTAATCTGGGTCACAGTAGGGGTCGTAGGCGTGCACAGTCATACCAAAGGCTTTGGCGCGATGTGCCAGCAGGGTGCCTATTTTGCCAAAACCGATGATGCCCAGGGTCTTGCCGCAGAGTTCAAGCCCGGTGTACTGAGCGCGGTCCCAGCGGCCTTCGTGCATGCTGGCGTTTGCCTGACAGGTGTTGCGGGCACAGGCAAGCATCAGGGCAAAGGTTTGTTCTGCCGCTGATACGACGTTTGCTGCAGGCGTGTTGACGACTTCGATGCCGCGGTCGGCTGCGGCCTCTTTGTCGATGTTGTCGGTGCCGACACCTGCGCGGCCGATGACCTTCAGGTTCGTGCCGGCTTCGATGATGGGACGCGTGACCGTGACGGCACTGCGCACGGCGATGGCGTCATACGCGGGGATGATGTCGATCAGTTGGGCTTCGCTTAAGTCGAGCTTGACGTCAACATCATAGCCTGCAGCTATGAGGGCATCGATGCCAGCTTGGTGAACTTTGTCTGCTACCAATATTTTCATCTTAGGCTCCTAGAAATACGGATTCGGCGGCTTTGATGCTGGCGCCCTGTTCGAAGTCATAACCCAGCTTTGTCAGCGCCATTTCAAGCGCCGTCAGGGTCGTGATGATGTCGAACATACCAAAATAGCCCAGGTGACCAATACGGAAGATGCGGTTTTTATAGTCATCTTGACCGTTCGTGATGGTGACACCGTAATCTTCTTTCATAATTTTCACGATGTCGCCTGCTGAAAAGCCCTCAGGTGCCCAGACTGGTGTCACGGCAGAGCCGCGTCCTTCTGGTGGTGCAAAAAGCTTCAAGCCCAGGGCTTCGACGCCCTGACGGGTTGCCTCTGCCAGCAAGCTATGGCGCGCAATCATGTCCTCGCGCCCTTCAGCACGCATCATCTTCAGAGCTTCGTTCAGGCCTTGAATGAGCGTCAAAGCAGGCGTGAAGGGGGTTGTGTTCTTTTCGATGTTGCTTTGGTATTTTTTCCAGTCAAAGTAAAACTTGGGAATCGTCGAACGCTCGACTGCACGCCAGGCCTTTTCTGAAACTGACACGGCAGCGAGACCGGGTGGCAGCATCAAACCTTTTTGAGAGCCCGTCATGACGACGTCAAGCCCCCAGTCATCAGTTTCGCACTCGACCGCACCAATACCGGTGATAGAGTCGATGATGATGATGGTGTCAGGGCGATCCTTTACCAGAGCCGCGATTTCCTTCACAGGATTCAAGACACCTGTTGAGGTTTCAGACTGGGTCACAATGACGCCGCGTACCTCTGGGTTTGCCTCGAGTTCGCGGGCAATGTCTGAGACCTGGACGACCTCATCCCAGGCGTATTGCAGGTCGATGACCTTGAGGCCATAGGTGTCTGCGATTTGCTTTTCGCGGTCACCAAACTTGCCATTGCGGGCAATAATGACCTGGTCGCCGACGCAAAAGCAATTGACAATGGAGCTCTCCATCGCGCCTGTGCCGCTTGATGCAAAGAGCAAGATGTCGTTTTCTGTGTTGAAGACGTACTGCAGGCCGGCGCGGACTTCGCGGACGGTGTCTTCGAATTCTGCGGTACGGTGGTGGATGATGGGGCGTGCCATCGAGAGCAGGATATCTGCAGGTACGGGGGTGGGACCTGGGGTCATCAGATAGCTCTTGTTGAGTGACATAGTGCTTCCCTTCTGATCAGTCGTGCTGCTTTTTCCAAACCATAAAAGAAAGCGGGATTGCTCCCGCTTTCTCATAATAACCTATGTGCTTGCTGTTTAGGGCGTCGAAGTAGGCGTATCGGTCACATCATTAGATGGAGGTGGAGTTGTGGGAGCAAAACCAGGGCTTTGGTTGTCACCGAGGTTATTGTTGCCACTGTTCACCAGTCCAGCGTGGTTAATGTAGTGCTGCGAGATGACGAAGCCATTTGATGTATCATCTAGGGTTACTGCTGCGTGACAGCGCGAACAGAAGACCTGTGCCGCAACATCGGCCGTGAGACGTCCATTATTCAATGCGTCTGTCTGATCACTATTTAGGTCAAGACCAAGAAGCATGGTGTCGCTATTGCCTGAGCGATGTGGCCAGTCGCTAGCGCGTGCCCAGCGTGCATAGTCTGCCGTACCAAAGTGGCAGTTACTGCAGGCAAGGTTACGAGCCTGCTGATCTACCAGTGAGCCATGCTTATCAGTGTCATTGCTGAGTGAGAAGTAGCCCAGTGCACGGAAGGGAGCAAGGCTTCTTTCTGAAGGATCAAGCGTTAAGTTGGGATCATTCCAGGCAATGTCAGGACTCACGGCCTCATCTACGGGAATGATTACGCCATCAGCATCAAATGATGCGTTGGGGTCACCGGCAGGTCCAAAACGAATGGGGCTGTCTGCCGTAACACCCAGGTCACCTCGGTGACAGGTATAGCACTGGCCAGGACCTGAATAGTTACCAATAAAGGCAGTGGGGTGTGGCTGCGCCTCTGGGTCAGCAGCATCACCATAGCCTGCCGCAAAGCCGCCATCAGCATTGTGAACGTCGGCACTTTCCGCTGTAAAGGTTGTGACGAGCGATTCCCACACAGGAACTGCTCCATCTTCTTGCAGTTCAATACCACCACTGGGGCGGATACTGGTCATTTTTACATTCAGATTGTCAGCGTTGTGGCAGGTGGCGCACCAGGTATTCATCATGAACTGATTAACGGTATTGGGATCTTTTGCAGGCACGCCTGCATAAGGACCATCGCTCGCATCTGGTCTCACGACACTTGCTGCAGGCACTCCTTGGTTAAAGTCGGCAGCTGGGTTGGCACGTAGGAGCTTGTAGCCAAATTCTGATGTCGTTTCATCATTATTGAATTGGCCAGCACTGGTAAAAGTCTCATCATCGATTGGGTCTGAGCCATCACCAACGAAGAAGTCTGGCGGCTGCCAGGTGCCGATGTTCCCATGCACCGCATGGCAAGTCGAACAGGTTAGTCCATCAGTAAGTACAACAGGGGATGTTCCACCAACTTGCACTGAGTTAGGTATGGTCTGATTGGGGACAAGCAAGCGGTGCCCAGAAAAGTCTGCGTCATCAATGAGCACATCACCATTCCAGCCGATATTGCTCTCGGCAAAGTCTCCGCCGTGGTACACGACGTTTGTGCTCATTCCCGCAGCACCAACAGGCGTTCCTGTCAGGTGGCAGAATTCACAATTGGTTGCGCCTCCGCGAGTCAAGAAACGTTGACCGCGCACATTGGCTGCACTTATGGGGTCGCCAGTAGAACCTGCACCGGCGCCCTCTTGGGCACCGTCGCTCACAGCAGGTGAACTGTGAGCAGAGTGACAAACGGCACACTTGGCTGAAGTGGTTGTATAGCCTCCATGTGGTCCACGTCCACGGAGCTGTGGCATATTATCAGGCAGCTCGCCCCCCGGGAAGACGTACTGGTCTCCGTCACTGGGGAAGAATTGTGCCTGTACGGGAGGTTCAAAGACCGTGTTGCCGTCTGCATCCGTATGATATCTACGCATCATCTGCTCGATAGGTACTGCGTCACCCGTACCTTGTGGGTTGCGGTAAAAAGAGCCGTTTACGAGGTAGACTCGATCACGATTGATGTCGAGGTAGACTGGAATTTCCTCTCCATTAACCACCACAAACACCGGACGCGCAGGACCTGCGAGGTCCGAACCTTCCGTGAACATACGAGGAGGTGGCACCTCACTGCCGCCACTGAGACTCGCATCAAGTCCCACGATGGAGACCTGATTAACCTGTGCGGCAAAGGCGGGTACGGCGGCCAGAACGGTCGCGGCAGCAACGAGTGCTGAAAGCCCGAGTAATCTGGTAATTCTTGTATACTTCTTCATGATGTGCCTACTTCTTTTGATACGCAAAACAGCGGACGTTCCTTAAAAACAGATAATCCTACAACTACATAATACAATCTTTTATTCAATTTTAATAGGGAGCGGCCTCCCTATTCCTTTGTTTTTTCTTCGTCTTTTATGTCAGTTTCTGTGGTGTCTACCGCTTTTTTGGCGTCAGCAGCCTTTTGATAGTCATGCTTGTGGTGCTCTTCTTCGATGACAGAATGTGCCAGCGAGCGGAACTGTGCGTAGCGCTCGACCTTCAACTTGAGCTCGCCACCAGCCTTTTCGGCACTATTTGATGCCGTGATCAAATAGCTACGCCCGCGCTTACGGGCAACTAGCGCCAAGGCCTCTGCACTAAAGTCAGTAACCTGTGGGTGCGCCGCGATAATGTGGTCACGCTTCGCCTCTTTAGGCACTTCTGATTTCCAGAAGTGGGCGGGTAGGATTTTCTCCGCCAGGGGTTCGGTGCCTGCGACAATCGTGACATGGTCGAAGTGCTCGATCAGGAAATGAATCGTGTCCGTGTCTTCTGACAGGCTTTCAAGTGCAGAGAGGTCCATGATGTAGCGGGGCATGCGGATGCTGAAGGCGCGCAGTAGTGCCAGCAGCAGTAGCGCAACAGGCAGCAGCAGCCACAGCCAGCGATTAGGCGCATCAACGGGGGTGACTTCTTCTTGCATTGGTGTGGGTGGCGCGTCTTCAAACAGCGATACGCGGTTGTTGAAGCTGTCGGCGACGTAGACATTGCCATCGCGATAGTCTATCCCCGACGGATAATACAACATGCCGTCACGCGAGCCGATGGTTGAAATGTTGTACAGGAACTCGCCGGTGCGGGCGTTTAAGACGACGATTTCTGAGCTCAGCCCGTCGACGACAAAGAGGCGTCCATTAGGCGATACGGCCATGTCGACCGGTGCCGACATATAGCCTTCGATGGCATTGGTGAACTCGTACTGCATCTGTACCTGGGCGGCGTGGTCCAAAATAGGTATACCATACATCCAGGCGACCTCTGGATTGATTTCAAAGTTCTTAAAGGCCTGCACGCGGTTGTTCAGCGTGTCAGCAACGATGGTCAGGATGGCGGTATCGGTTGCCGCTATCGAGGCATCATCTGATTTCAGTGCAGGGTCAGAAATGACCACAGCACCAGGGCTGTCGAGCTCGCCAGAGAAAAGTCCCCAGTTCAGGTAGGTCAGACGGAAGTTTCCGTCAAGGTCTGCCTCGAGGATGCCCGAGCGGGTCGTGATAAAGAGCTGCTCGCTGTCTGCGGTCTTGTTGACCTTGACACTGATGGGCGCCTCTTCTGCCAAAGTAATGGCGTGAAGCAGCTGGTCGTCTGCGTTAAAGAACATGACCATGCGCATGGCCTGATCGACGGCATACCAACGCCCGTCAGAGGCAAAGGCAAGCGAAGTCGGTGCCACAAAGGCTTCCGGCGTGCCTTCGAGCGGCGTGACATAGTCGCCCGAAACAGCAGGCGGTGTTTCAGCATCAGGATTTGCGGCAGCACCTGGTGTGGTGTAGCTGCCACCGTCATAGGGCGCGATTTCAGTAATACTGCGCACGACGTTGCCATTATCATCAAAGACAACCACGCGCGCATTATTCGTGTCGCTGACATAGATTTCACCAGTCGGTGAGATCGCGATGCTGGTCGGGCGATCAAGCAGCGCGTCAGCAGAACCATAGTAGGAAGTTATAAAATTTGGCACGGCTGAAGAAGTATGCCCACCAAAGCCCGGGGGTCGCACAGCATCAATCAGCAAAACTACCAGTAGCAAGGCAATACACAGCAGCACGACAAAGAAGGTCGCCAGACCCCAGAAGATACGCTTGCGGCGAATGTCGATAGGTAGCACCATGCGTTCGCCGTCTTCTTTCAGGCGCGCATGCAGCTGTGATGCGGTCTCTTTCGCATCAGATTTTTTGTCAGCCTTCACTGGTGCCGCGGTATCCGCAGCCCTGTCTTCAGCGACTTCCGTGATTTCTGCCTGTTTAATGTCTTTTTTATCAGTCATGGCGCGTCCCTATGGCGTTCCCGAGTTCGTGGTGACGTCAGCAAAAGCATTGCCCCCGCCGGTCAAAGCTTCCAGCGCAGATTCTGCATCCGCCCGGTGGTCTGCCTCGATAGTCTTCAGGCGATCGAGCGCCGTTGCATTACTGGGCTCAAATCGCAGCACCGAATAAAAATGCAGGGCCGCCTGCTGCCAACGCTCCAGCTTATAGGCAAGGTCGCCCGCGGTCAGATGCAAGCTGATAGATTCAGGTGGGATGATGGCTGCCTGGGTGAGTGCGTCCAGTGCCTGCACTTCATCGCCCAGATTCAAAAGGCTATTGCCTATCCCCCGCAGCGCTTCACGGCGAAACTCGGGGTCGAGCCCTTCGGAACGGTCCATCACAGAGCGGTAGCGACTCAGAGCCTGATTGTAGTCCCCATTGAGCTCGCTGATGTTACCTTGTACGACAGCTGCCCTCATGTTGTCGGGGTTTGCCTTGACCAGAGCATCGACCATGCGTTGCGCAGCCGTGAGCTGACCCAGTGATATTTGTGCTTCGACCATCTGCATGCGGGCACTGACGACCGCCGGGAAGGTGTCGACTGCTTCGCCCTGGGCAAGGGCTGCCGTTACGGCTGATGATTCAGCCTCGCGCGCACGGATGAATTCTGATTCTGCCGCCGTGGTGGGTGTTGGACTGACCAGCTGTGTTTCGACCACGATGACCAGTGCGATCGACGCCACCAAAAGCAGCACGCACAGGATGGCAGCCAGCAGCAATGCCTTGCGCTGACCCTTTGTCGCAGAGCTCAAATAGCGCTGCGCCCAGCCCATCTTTGGAGTCGCTACGGCAGTCTTTGCAGAAGTCTTTTTGGCATCAGGCTTTGACGCCCCATCAAGGGCCTTTTCAGGGGTCTTTTTGGGTGTATTTTTATCCATTCATTCATTATGCCACAACATGTAGAGAATTTGTGAAGAAAGAAAAGTGCCAGCTTTGTGAGCTGGCACTTTGTAGCTAAATATTTTAATTCAGGATATTAATCTCTAGCGAGGGCGAGCCAGTACATTAGTTGCAGGACGGCAACCAAAGCGGCGGCTACATAAGTCAAAGCAGCAGCGGTCAAAACCTTGCGCGCCTTCGGCAGTTCATCAGCCGTCAGCACACCGGTCTCGCGCAGGTAAATCATGGCACGGCGACTTGCATCAAACTCGACCGGCAGGGTCACCAGCTGGAACAAGACGGCAGAGGCAAAAAGCGCCACACCCAGCCACATGAGGTTCATACCCAGGGCGGTACCACCAAACAGAAACAGACCGGCGATAATCAGCCAGATAGAAATCGATGAACCAAAACTTGCCACGGGTGCCAGCGCACTGCGGATACGAATCGGTAGGTAGGCCTGCGCGGTTTGCACAGCATGCCCTACTTCATGAGCTGCAACGGCAGCAGCAGAAATCGAATCAGCACCGTAGACTGAATCTGACAGTCCCACCGTGTTGCTGCGCGGGTCAAAGTGGTCAGTCAGCTTACCAGGAACCGAGCGAATCGACACCGGACGCTTGCCAAAAGCCGTCTGACTGACATTGCCTGAAGAGTCCACCACGGGCAGGCTGTTTTTTTGCAGCGTGCGCGCAGCTACCTGTGCACCCGTCATCGGACGCGCCAGGGGCTTTTTGCTGTACTTCTTAAAGGTCGATTTGATATACCACTGAGTCAGACCACCCAGCACCATACCGACCACCATGATGGCTATAAAAAGAGGATCGAAAATCATAAAATACCCTTTCAACATAAAATCGTTCATAACGCCAACTATCTATCATACGACAGCTCTACGACAATCGACCATAATTACACATATAGGTTCAAAGTAGACACAGAAGCGGCGGAGCGAGTCCATACCAGCAAGGGCGATGTCTGAAGCATCAACTATAATTAAGGTGCTGACTTTCGCCTGTCGCAGGCACACCCCTCGAACAAAGGACAATTCGTGAAATACTTTCAGCAAGAGCTCGATGCATCAACTCAAGGCGCTAGTGCATTAGTGGACGCTCTCCGCCAGGTTAAGGTCTTATATACCGACATTGATGGGACCGTGCTGGGCAAGCGTGGCTGCCTGCTGGTCGATGGTGATAATGCGCCGTGTGCGGATACGGCTGTGGCGATTGTTGAGGCAAATGTCAGCCCCGATTTTGCCGTCGTGCCGTGTACCGGGCGCAGTGTGACTCAGCTGATTGAGATTTCGCGCTTGCTGGGCTGGGATGATTTTATCGGCGAGGCAGGAGCGGTGCGCTCATACTGGAATGCTGCATCGGGGACGCGCGAGAACTGTTATGACACGCCGGGCTGGTCGATCGAGCTGCAGGCGCAGTTGTCTGAAGATAACACGCCGCTTGATGTCATAAACGCCAGTGGTGCGATGGAGCGTCTTTTTGAGGCCTTTCCGGGGCAGATTGAGTACCACAGCCCCTGGAACGTGAATCGTCAGGCGACTAATGTTTTGCGCGGCCGTGTTGACCCTGTCCAGGCAACAGAGCTCTTTACCGATTTGGAGGTGCCCATTACGCTGATTGAAAACGGCGTGATTGCGCCCAGTGCCCACACCTTGATTGATGATGGTCAGCCCGTGCGCGCCTATCATTTGGCGCCGACTGGTGCCAGCAAGGGGGCTGCCATTGCGGCAGACTTAAAGCGGCGCGGCCTGCGTCGCGAGCAGGCGCTGATGGTGGGCGATGGTATGGCGGATCTGGAATGTGCTCCTGAGGTTGCGGCGATTTTCATGCTGAGCAATGCGCTGCATTCGCCCCGTATGGCAGCAGCGATGGAGCAGCTGGACAATGCCTATTTGGTTGAGGGTGCCCAGGGTACGGGTTGGGCGCAGCTGGTGCGTGCTATACTTGCGAGCAAACAGGGACGCTAAAGGGTCTTTTCTGTGAGTCGCTTGCGGCTGCTTTGGTGGGAAGCGCAGCCGCGGTTTTGAAGGCGACAAGGTGATTTTGAAGGGGAAATCATGCTGTATTTATCTGAATTTCTACATCTGCCCGTTGTTGATGCCAAAGGTAATAAGGTCGGCGAAGTCAGCGACCTGATTGTCAATGCAAAGGACATCTTTCCACGCGTGGTTGCCCTGTCTTTTAAGACGGGCGATGACACCGCACGCATCCTCGACTGGAAAGACAATGTCGCAGATTTCAAGCTGGGAGACGCAGACGATGAGCCTGGTGTGGGAATACTCCTCAAAAGGAATCTCGATGCCCTGGAGTTCACTCATCTGCAAGATGACGAGCTGCTGCTGGGGCGCGACTTGCTGCATAAGCAAATCGTGGACGTCAAGGACAAGAAGGTCGCCCGCGTTAGTGACCTGAAGCTCTCTGCGGACGGCAGTGCGCTGCGCTTGCTGGGGGCAGAATGTGGCCTGACGGGCCGCCTGCACTTCATGGGTCCTTTCAAGGCGGGGCTGACCCGCGCCTGGATGGGGTTGACGGGCCACCAGATCAAGGAAGCCCTGATTGCCTGGAACTACATCGACATCCCCGGCCGTGATATGTCGCGTCTTGAAATGTCGATTTCGCATAAGCGTCTGGCGCAGCTGCGCCCGGCAGATATCGCCGACATCATCGAGCAGCTCGACCCGGAGACGCGTCGCGCCGTGTTTGCGCATCTAGACAAAAAGGATGCTGCTGATACGGTCAGCGAGCTCGAGGACATCTATCAAACTGACGTCATTGGTGACCTGCCCGAAGACCACGCATCGAGCCTGCTTTCCGAGATGGAACCAGATGACGCCACCGACATCCTTTCAGGGCTAGAATATGAAAAGGCCGAAAAGATTCTCCAGCTGATGGGGATAGAGGATGCAGAGGTGATACGAAAGCTCATGGGATATCGAAATAACAGCGCGGGTGGCATTATGACCCCCGAAGTTGCCGTCGCTACAGAAGACATGATTGTCGCTGAGGTCGCACAGCACCTGAAGGCGATTGATGATGACACCGGCGACCTGCACTACGTTTATATTGTTGACCGCGTGGACGGCGAAGGCAAGGCAGACCCCGCAGGACGCCTGCTAGGTGTTGTGACGCTGCTGGAGCTTCTGACCCATGACCCGTCGACGAGGTTGGCGGAGTTTGCCCATTACAACATCGTGAGCGCAAGTCCCGAAGAAGACCAGGAAGCCGTCGCAGAGCTCATAACCAAGTACAACCTGCTGGCACTGCCCGTTATTGACCAAGGTGGCCACCTGCTGGGCACCATTACGGTTGATGATGTGGTCGAGTTCATGGGCAAGGGCACGGGCAGACCTGTCGGGGTACCTGCGAGCGCAAAGTCTGAACTCGAAGGCACCGGCGCTGGTGCGTCTGCCGGCAAGGACGGGGACGGTGCAAAGCACCAGACCCTTGATGGTGGCACCATTGGGCAAGAGATTGGCGGCTTTTTCCGTAAGGCTTGGAACGGCTTTACCTGGGTGCTGCCGCAATACTTGACCTGGGTGGCACTGTGGATGGCCGCCTCCCTAATGGTCTTTGCGGGCCGCCCCGTGGTCATGAACATCATGGAGCGCATCATGGTCAACGTTGACCCTGCTCTTGAGACGGGTGCAGAAATCCCTCACTGGCTGCTGATGCTTGATTTGAGCTTAATCTTTGTTCAGGTGACTTTGTTTGCCCTACCCTTTATCTTACTTGCGGTACACCACAGCGTACTGCGTGGCATAAGCGTCTACACTGACAAGGTCGTTCTGGCACCAAAGGCCTTGATTCGCTATCTGTTGGCACTGGTTATTGGTGCGGCACAGGCCTGCCTGGGCTTTACCCTTGCTATTGCCCTCTATGTGCTCAATACCAGCTTTTTGGGTATGTCGATAGAGATGGACAGCCTTGCCACCTTCTGGCATGAATTCACTGATTTTGCAGGCATCCTCGCAGTGCCCGTCTTTGTGCCCCTGCTGTTAGCCTGCCTGATAGCTTCGCTGTTTGCAGCATGGCGCATTGGCATCGTCGTCGATGCCGAAGAAGCCGGCAAGACCATCCACCCACGTCGCAATGCTGCGGCAACGATGCTGGTCTTCATGCTGAGCTTCATCATGATTACCTACCCCTTTGCCTGGATCTGGAATGCCTCGCAGCAGCGCAATGCAGCCATCGAGCAAGAAATGATGGGTGGCGATGAATGGGCAGACTGGGGCGACGAAGAGATGATGTTTGATGACCAGATGCTGCAGGAGCTTGATTTAGAAGCACTGGGACTAGAGGGGCTGGATGGTCTGGATCTTGAGGGCATCAGCTTTGATGATGAGCCGGTCTATCATGAAGACTTGATGGGAACTGACGATCAAGGCGAAGTAGTCCTAGACTAAGGTCAAGGTCAAACCCGAGACCCCGCATCAAGTGCGGGGTGACACTGTGGAACTTCAACTGTAGGGGCGCGCGTCCCCGCGCGCCCGCCCTGCGGGGTAACAAAACCAATAAGGAGGAGTTAGCATGACGTGCGCCGACGAAAAGAAACATGTTCGTGACAAGGCGACCGCCATCCGCAACGAGATCGCCGCAGACCCCGGAAAAATTTCCCGCGCTACAAAAGGCATTGCCACACAGCTTCTGAGCGTTCCGGCCGTGCGTGAGCTTCTTGCCTGGCCGCGCCAGGGCGGGGTTGCCAGCCCGCTCTTTGCCAGTTACGCCCCGCGTAGTGGCGAAGCTAATCCCAATGGTTTTCTCGACATCATTGAAAAAGACGGCGGAGCGCGTCCAAACATGGCCTTTCCTCGCGTTACGGGCAAGGCGCAGCTGTCGATGCACTACGCTACCGTAGAGGAGCTCGCGCCTGGCAGCTTTGGTATCGCAGAGCCCGGTGCAGACATGCCGGTAGCACGTTTGGCTGATATCGATGTGATTCTAGTTCCCGGGCTCGCCTTTGATGCTCAGGGTAATAGACTGGGCTACGGACGGGGCTACTTTGATCGCCTGCTGGGCAGCTGTGATGTCTGCGACTTGCCGCTGCTGATAGGCATTACCTATGATGAGACGCTGCTTGAAAGTGTCCCCTGCGAGACTCATGATATTAAAGTGGACTATATTGTCACACCCACCATGTACCTTGAAGCGCACTAAAAAAAGGTCTCGCCTTGGCGAGACCTTTTTCAATTCTTGAACGCAATGCGATGAGCTACTTTATTTCCTGGAGGACTGCTTCGAGCTGGTCGAGCATCCAATCCAAATCTTCCTTGTTGGTTGAAAGCGGTGGCGCAAAACGAACCGTCGAGCCATGGGTGTCTTTTGCAAGCACTCCCTTGTCCATCAGCAGCTCACACACCGCGCGTCCTGTTGCGCGGTCAGGATCGATGTCGATGCCAGCCCACATACCCGCACCACGCTTATCGAGCAGCAGACCCTCGCGAACCATGGCGTCAAGACGTGATTGGAAGTGCTCACCCAGTTCACGTGCACGTGCCTGATACTCGCCGGTTTCCAGCAGGTCACAAACTGCCATACCCAGCGCACAGGCGATGGGGTTGCCGCCAAAGGTCGATCCGTGGGTGCCAGGCGTCATGAGGCCCATGACTTCTGCCTTACCAACGCAGGCCGACACGGGGTAGATGCCGCCGCCCAAGGCCTTGCCCAGGGTCATCAGGTCTGGCTTTGCGCCGACACGCTCCCAGGCAAAGGTGTAGCCGGTGCGGCCCAGGCCAGACTGGATTTCGTCCAAGATAAACAGGACATTGTTTTCTTCGGTCAGACGACGTACCGCTGGCAGGTATTCTGCAGGAGGAATGACAACGCCCGATTCACCCTGAATGGGCTCCAGCAAGACGGCTGCAAGGCGATCAGCGTTTTCCGTGATGGCCTTTTCAATGGCATCGATATCGCCATAGGGAACCGCCAGAAAACCGCCAGAGAAGGGCCCAAAGTTGTCGCGTGCCACATCATCGCTGCTAAACGAAACGATGGTCGAGGTGCGTCCGTGGAAGTTGTCTTCGGCGACGATGATCAGGGCTTCGTTAGCCGGAATGCCCTTGACTTCATGACCCCACTTGCGCGCTGCCTTGATGGCTGTTTCGACAGCCTCTGCACCGGTGTTCATCGGTAGAATCATGTCCATGTCACAGAGCTTCGCAAGCTTGTCTGCAAAGGGCTCGAGCAGCTCGAAGTCGAAGGCACGAGACACGAGGGTCACGCGGTCCATCTGGTCTTTGGCTGCCTGGATAAGGCCGGGGTGGCGATGCCCAAAGTTCAGTGAGCTGTAACCTGCCAGCGCATCATAGTAGCGCTTGCCCTCTACGTCTATTACCCAGCAGTCTTCTGCTGTCGCGATCTTGACGGGAAGCGGCTTGTAGTTGGGGGCCATTCTAGACTGGTGTGACATGATTCTCCTTACTGGTTTGCGTGAAAGTTCTTATCGATGTTCAGGTATGTGCCGACAGCTATGCCGGCAGTCTGAAATGAACGGATTTTACAGCGAGCCTTTAGCTCGAAAAGTCCGTATTGACTGTATCACATTTCCCGTGTGTCGTGCGACTGAAGAGCCGTTCACACAGACTCAGCACAGCATTCGCAAAAAGTGCCAGCAACATGGTCAAAAGGGTCGCCCACAAAAGCAGGTTCAGACTGTTCGTTCGCAGCCCCGTGAAAATGAGCGCGCCCAGGCCACCAGCATCGACAAGCGCCGCAATAGTGGCAATGCCAATGGTCGATATGGTCGCCAGTCGCACGCCCGCAATCAGGATTGGAGCCGCCAGGGGCAACTGCACGCTGGTAAAGGCTTGCAGACGCGTGCACCCCAAGCTGCGCGCTGCCTCATAGAGGCCCGTATCGACCGAGGCCAGACCTGCGCTAAAGTTGCGCACCAGCAGAAACTGATTGTAGGCAACCAAAACGATGATGGCCGTAGCTGTGCCGATGCCCAGCAAGGGAATGGCTAGCGCAAACAGAGCCAGACTGGGTACGGCATAAAGGGCAGCGAGGCTTGATTGGACAGACTCCGCCAGTTTATGGGCAGCATGCGGAGTGCGTCCATTACTTTTGAGCTGCCTGTTGTTTTGCAGCGCATCGATGCCTGCCGTGATGAGCGCTGCCAGCAGTATCGACAGCAGTACCGCGGTGATGACGAGGCTCAGGTGCTGGCCGGTTGCCGTGGCAAAGCGCGCGGTGTTGGCCACACCAAAGTGCCAGAAGTCGATCATGGCTGGCTACCGTTCACAGTGCTGTGCCTGCTTCTTATCACGGTGGTCACTGGCTAGTGATTTCAGCTGCTGGCTCTACCGGGGCAGCTTGTCGCGTATGAACTGGAAGTACTGGGCGGCGACCTCTTCGAAGCTGAGTCCGTCGACATCGACCTGTGCGTTGAGTTGCGTCATCTTTTCACTGGTCAGATTAGCTGAAATGGCATTGAGGATGTCTGCTATCTGTGGGTAGGCCTCGAGTGTTTGGGCGCGGATGATGGGCGCGATATTGTAGGGTGGCCAGGCATGTTTATCATCGATCAGCAGGACAAAGTCGGGGTCGGTGAGCTGACCTTCCGTGGTGTAAGCAGGAGCTGCGTCTGCTTGCCCGCTGCGCAGAACTTCGTATTTCAGCGCGTTATCAAACACGGTCGAAGAGGCGAAGTCGATGGGGCCGTAGACCTGTCGCAGCAGAGGCAGCGCGTCTTCACGCACGTCGAACTCGCCCTGGCTGGCGAAGCGCAGATTGTGGGCTTCGCGCTGGAAGTCGGTCAGGGTCGTGATGTCGTAGCGTTCGCTTGCCTCGCGCGTGATGACGATGCCCTGACTATTGTTTGCTGCAGCCATGTCGAGCCATATGATTTCGAAACGCTCTTTGTATTGCTGCGCGACCGTGTCATAGACCTTCTGAGGGTCAGTTTCCATCGGCAGCTGTAGTACCGTCAGCAGACCCGTTCCTGTATATTCTGGGTACAGATCAACGTCACCAGCCAGCATGGCTTCGTGCACGACGGCACTGGCAAGACCCAGGCGACGTTGCACGGGAATGCCCGCATCTTCGAGCGCAAGCGCGTAGAGCTCGCCCAGTATCAGGTTTTCAGTAAAGTCTTTCGAGCCGACTTGCACGGGCGCTGTTTGAGCAGGCGAATTGCTGCCTGAACCTGTGTCATTTGCGCAGGCAGTAAGTGCAAAGAGCCCTGCTAGCAGTGACAAGCACGCTATGAGATAGAGACATTTCTTCATGTGATTATTACCCCCTCTATCCATTATGACAAATATGAACAGGGTGCGGGGTGCAAAGCAAGGTCAAGGTCAAATGCGAGACCCCGCATCGAAGTGCGGGGTGACAAGGGTGAGGGACGCAATGACGTGGATTGGGTAAAGGCGGGGTGTTAGCTGGGGAGGTGTTTCCAGGGGATGAGGCGGCGTTCGCACAGGTTCAGGAGCGCAAGGCTCGCAAGCGACAGGGCGGCAACTGATGCCCCGCCAATGACCAGCAGGTCGGTGCGCATCAGGCCAAGACCCGTGAAGATGAGGGTCCCCAGGCCGCCACCCCCAATGAAGGCTGCCAACGTTGCAGATGCGATAACTTCAGTGGTGGCCGTCTTTATGCCCGCGAAGACTACCGGTGCTGCAAGGGGCAGCTTGACTTGCCAGAAAATCTTGAAGGAGCTCATTCCTAGGGCCTCGGCAGCCTCGACCGTCGCTGGGGGCAAGTGCGAGAAAGCAACGGTTGTGTTTATCATTACCGGCGGCAGAGCAAGCACGGTCAGGGCAAAGAGTGCCACCTGAAAGCCCACCTGTCCGGTTAAGACGACGATCAGAAATAAGAGAGCCAAGCTGGGTATGACACGCAGGGTTGAAAGCGTGCCAGTGACAATTGAGCGCGCCACCCTGTTGCGAGAAGATAAGACCCCCAGCGGAAAGCCAGCTACAATTGCAAGGGTAACCGCAGCCACAGCGATTGCGATGTGTTGCCACAGGGCATGGACGTACTCTGCCGATGAAGAGTCAAAGTAGCTGATGATTGCGTGAATCATGGAACTATCTTAGCTTAAATGCGGGATGTGGGCTTGACGTGCGCGGGTGTTGGTGGCATTATAGTTAGTCGCTTGATTTTTGCAAGCGTTGGTATGGGCGCCCTTACCTCAGCTGGATAGAGGGTCTGACTACGAATCAGAACGCCGCAGGTTCGAATCCTGCAGGGCGCACCATTTCTTTATTCATTTACACGGATTTGAAGAACACCCCTTCCCGAGTGCAGAGTACTGGGGATACTTAAGTCTTGTGACGAGGGATCTTTGGGTGGCAAGCACCCCGATATGCCAATAATGAGGACACGCAAGATCCTTCGCAAAAGGCTTGGCGAAACCAGAAACTCGTTGCGCTCAGGAAGTGCTGCCAGCAGGCTTGACCCGCAATCTACTCTTCTTTCTCTTTTGATTTCATCTTTGTCTAAATTTCCATGCCGTTTGTGGGTGTGTGGGGCACGGGGGCTTGTGGTCTGTCATGCTGTGCAGGTGTCTTTGCGTATGCAAGCATGTCCCTATCCTTTTTGCCTTGGAGGTGTCCCGTGCTGGGAGTCAATTTAGTCTTCGCTGGATTTGCCTTGACCTTGAATGGTTTGAGCTACTTGACCGCTGTTGATGAGCGGGTCAAGATGGCCGTTAACATCTTTGTCGGAGCCGTCATTGCCATTAATGCCGTGCTGCAGACGCAAATCGCCATTGCGGCAGGCGAGCCAGCTGCCTTTGGCTTTGCTGCTGCGACCTGGCTCTTTGCTATTAACTACTTTGTCATTGCGGCACACCTCTTCTTCAAGTCGACAAACTGGAAGGTCTTCGGTCTGTACTCGCTGTTTGCGTCCATCGTGTCACTGACCTTTGCGACAGAGACTGTGGTGCTAGGTGGGCCTGGGGTTCTAGTCTACCTATGGCTCATGTGGGCACTGTTGTGGGCGCAGAGCTTTCTTGCCATCTTAGTGGGGCTTAAAGCCGTGGACAAGCTCACCCCTTATGTCTTGATCACCAATGGCATCGCCAGCACCTTCGTGCCCGGGCTGCTGATACTGCTGGGGGTTATTCTGTAAGCGCTCAGGAAGGTGAAGCTTGAGCGTGCTGGCGAAGTTAAGTGCGGGGTGACAAAGGTTAGCTACTTCAGGGAGAGGAAGGCGGCGAGAGAGCCGCGGGGTAAACCCGTTGCGCGGTGCGAAAAAAAGAGTTCAGGGTTGCAGGCCGTGCAGATGCCGGGTAGCTCGATGTTTTCCGCAGGAATACCTGCGCGTATGAGCGATTGACGGTTGATACCCTGCAGATCAATGAAGCTCTTTTCAATTTTCGTGGGGTGTTCTGCGATGAAGTCCTTTGACCAGGGAAGCTCTGACTTGAAGGCATCTGCGACATCAAAACTAACTTCAAAACATTCCTTGCAGATTGATGGGCCGATGCCCACCAGGACATCATGTGGGTCGCTGCCATAGTTTTCCACCAGCGACTGAAGGGTTCGCGCGCCAATTTCACCTACGGTCCCCCGCCAGCCTGCGTGTGATAATCCAATGGCATGCATGACAGGGTCGACAAAGTAGAGCGGTACGCAGTCTGCATAGAAGGTCGCAAGCACCACATCTGGTTCATTCGTCACGAGGCCATCAATGCCCTTGTAGTCGCGCTGGCGCAGGGTGCCCTTGCCGCGATCTGCTGCCCCCACAGCTAGTACCTTGCACTGGTGGGTCTGTTGTGAGAAAACCATGCTCTCAAGCGGGAATCCCAAGGTGGAAAAGCGGCGAAAGTTTTCTTCGACGGCAGCTGGGTCGTCACCTAAGAGACCGCTTAAGTTCATGCTCGACCAGGGACCTGATGATACGCCACCAAGCCGGGTCGAGAAGGCGTGATGGACGTGCTCCCCCGCTGTGCCTTGCGAGAGATTTTCAAAGCTGAAGTAGGTGATGCGATTGCGGGTGTTGCGAATCATAGTTGCCTGGCTTTCTGGCGGAGCTGGAAGGTCAAGGGCGAGACCCCGCATCAAGTGCGGGGTGACAAGGTCAAGTGCGGGGTGACAAAAATGGCTCAGGGTAAGGGGGTACCTGACTGGTTATCGATGATTTCGTCGAGGCGGGTGAGGGCGCGGTCCTCCCAGCCAATGCGGTCGGGCGTGTAAAAATCACCGCGAGCCAGACCTTCTGGCAGGTAATCCTGGTCGACCCAGTGATTGGGGTAGCTGTGCGGGTACAAGTAGGGCCCGTACTGGTCGCTGCCCGGGCGCGTGCGGTCGCGCAGGTAGGAGGGCACGGGTCGCGCCTTGCCTTCACGGACCTCTGCCAGAGCCTTGTCGATACCCACATAGGCCGCGTTGCTTTTGGGCGCAAGGGCTAGATAGACCGCCGCCTGTGCGAGGTTAATGCGACACTCAGGCATGCCAATGATTTCTGCTGCGCGAAAAGCCGCGTCTGCAATGAGCAGGGCCTGCGGGTCGGCATTTCCCACGTCTTCTGAAGCGAAAATCAGCATGCGCCGGGCGATGAATTTAGGGTCCTCGCCACCGTGAATCATGCGCGCCATCCAGTAAAGCGCCGCATCCGGGTCAGAGCCACGCATCGACTTGATAAAGGCGCTAATGACGTCGTAGTGCATGTCGCCGCCCTTGTCGTAGGGCAGCATGCGCGAAGGCATGACGTCTTGCACCAGCTGCAGCGTAATGGTGCCGGGCTGGTCCGAGTGCGCAGCCAGTTGTGCGGCAAGTTCTAGTGAAGTCAGGGCTACACGGGCGTCCCCACCTGCGGTTATACTGAGTGCGTCCAGAGCATCTGAATCGACGGTAACAGCATGGTCGAGCCCGCGTGAGCTCGAAAGGGTGCGGTTTAGCAGCTCGCGGATATCGTCGTCAGACAGTGCCTGAAGCTCGAGAACACGCGAGCGGCTCACCAGAGGAGAGTTGACCTCAAAGTAGGGGTTTTCTGTGGTGGCGCCTATCAGGACGACGATGCGGTCTTCAACTGCATGCAGCAGGGCATCTTGCTGTGATTTCGAGAAGCGGTGGATTTCGTCAATGAAGAGTATCGTGCGCTGTTGCGAGATAGCAAGTCTGTTACTGGCTGCCTCGATGGCTGCGCGCAGGTCTTTAACGCTGCCCGTGACGGCAGAGACTTCTTCAAAGTAGGCTTCGGTGCGGTTGGCGATGATGCGCGCAAGCGTTGTCTTGCCCGTGCCGGCAGGTCCGAAGAGGATGAGCGAAGTCAGTGCGTCAGCCTCGATCATACGGCGCAAGTAGGAGTCGGGACCGACGATGTGTTGCTGACCGACGAAATCATCCAGCGTGCGCGGCCGCATGCGCACAGCAAGGGGTGCGACGCGTGCGCGGCTTTCAGCCGCTTGCGTATCGAAGAGTGAGTCCATACAGGAATTGTAAAGCAATGGCGGTTAAGGTCAAGTTCAAGGGCGAGACCCCAAGATCCTTCGACTACGCTCAGGAAGTGCGGGGTGACAATCTAAGGTGACTCGTGGTAGGTTGGGGCGGCTTCGATACTACCATCCGCAAGCCCCACTTCAAGTTGTTCGCGCATTTTGTACTTCATGATTTTTCCGCTGGTGGTCAGAGGAAATTCGTCAACAAAGAGGACGTATTTTGGTGCTTTGAAGCGCGCCATCTGCTCATAGCAGGCCTCTTTGACATCGACCTCGTCGAGTTGCGCGCCCGGCTTCAAAATGATGAAAGCTGCGGGTAGCTCCCCATATTTGCCGTCAGGCGCTGCGACGACCTGAACGTCTTGAACTTCAGGAAGCGTATAGAGGAATTCTTCAATTTCACGCGGATAGATGTTTTCGCCCCCGCGGATAATCATGTCCTTGATGCGCCCGGTGACTCGGTAGTAGCCTTTGTCGTCAACGGTGCCCAGGTCACCTGAATGCAGAAAGCCATCTGCATCTATCGCCTCGACCGTGGCTGCGGGCATCTTATAGTAGCCCTTCATGACCTGGTAGCCTCGACAACACAGTTCGCCTACCTGGTTTGGACCGCACTCCTCCCCCGTTTCGGGGTCAATGACCCGCACGTCAGCGTGTGGCATGGCCTTGCCGACCGTTTCGGCGCGCACCTCTGGCGGGTCGTCGGTGGTCGTCATCGTGAAGACGGGGCTGGTTTCGGTGAGCCCGTAGGCTATGGTGATTTCGCTGCAGTGCATGTCGGTCATGACCTGCTTCATGGTTTCGACGGGGCAGGGTGAGCCTGCCATGATGCCCGTGCGCAGGCTGGTCAGGTCGAATTTGGCAAAGTCTGGATGGTTCATGACGGCGATGAACATGGTTGGTACGCCGTAGAGGGCGGTTGCGCGCTCTTTTTCGATGGCTGAGAGGGTCAGGAAGGGGTTAAATTCTTCGAGCAGGACGTGGGTTGCGCCGTGGGTCAGTACGGCCATGACGCCCAAAACGCAGCCAAAGCAGTGGAAGAGCGGGACGGGTAGGCAGACGCGATCTGCAGTTGTTAATTGCTGACACTGGCCGATGTAGTAGCCGTTATTTAAGATATTGCGGTGCGAGAGCTGCACCCCTTTGGGAAAGCCAGTTGTGCCGCTGGTGTACTGCATCATGGCGACGTCATCTGGCTTGACGTCGTAGAAGGCGTCCATGACGGTGGCACCCGGGGTGTGCTGCCCGAGGATCAGCAGTTCTGGCATGCTGTAAAAGCCTTTGTGCTTTTCAGGACCCATGTATATCAGGTGCTTCAGATGGGGGAAGCGCTCTGATTTGAGAAAACCGCGCGGCATGGTTTGCGATTCCGGAACCAGATCGCGGATGGTCTTGACGTAGTCGACGTCACGGAAACTGTCGATGACGGCCAGTGCGTCGAGATCTGCCTGTTCTAGCACGTAGGCGAGCTCGTGAGCCTTGTAGGCGGAGTTCATGGTGACCATGACGACACCGATTTTTGCTGCCGCAAACATGAAGGTTAGCCAATCAGGGACGTTGCGCGCCCATACGCCCAGGTGCATGCCACGTCGAAGCCCAATGGCAAGCATGCCTTTTGCTAGGGCGTTGACGCGATCGTCAAACTGCGCGTAGGACCAGCGCAGACCGCGGTCGGGCATGACCAGAAAGTCCTGGTCGGGGTTTTGGGCGACTTCCTTTTCGAGGAATTGACCAATCGTCAGGTCTGTGAAGGGGCCTGCGTAGCTGGCTTGTTGTTGGATGACTTCGGGGACCTCGTAGGCGTCGAGATTGTCCAGACCTGCGGCCTCAGAGGCGGCAAGGTGCAGAGCGACGTTTATGGGCAGGTCGGGGCGAAGCTCATAGGTCTTTGCCGTGGGATTCATATTGATGGGCGTGCTCATGGACGTGCTCCTCTGGTTGAGGTCAAGGGCGCGGGCGACCGGGGACGGTCGCCCCTACAAAGGTCAAGGGCTCAATTCCAAATCAAGTTTGGAATAACAAACAGGGTCAAGGGCGAGACCCCGCATCAAGTGCGGGGTGACAAGTGTCTAGCTGGGGGTGTAGACGCAGGCGAGGATGCGAGAGCTGCCGTCACCGGCGCCGCGCACCTGATGGGGCACGACGGTGTCATAGTACAAACTGTCGCCAGGACCCAGGAGGTAGGTTTCGGTGCCGTATTCAATTTTTATCGCGCCGCTCATGCAGTAAATGAATTCTTCGCCTTCGTGGGTGTCGAGCTTGCGCGGGGTATTGGGCGCAATGTCGATGATAAAGGGGTCCATGTGGCGTGAAATCTTGCCTTCCGCCAAAGAAAAGAAATCCAAGGGCGCATCGCTGCTGCCCGTTTCCAGTGCGAGGGTGCGACTGCCAGGTTCGAGGTCTTTGGCGCGCGTCAAGGCGGGCCCCATCCCCTGGTCGTCGTCGAGCAGCGTTCCCAGGCGCATCCCCAGGGCGCGGGCGATGGTGATAAGCGGCGAGAGATTCGCGGCAGTATTTGACTGCTCGATCTGCGCTAAAGCTTCAACGGGCATTTGAGTGCGCTGCGACAGCTCATCAAGGCTAATGCCGTGAGTCTCGCGCAGGGACTTTATGCGGTCGCCGACGTGGCACTGAGACTGCTGCGCTTGCGGGGAGCTTTGGGAAGGCGTCATTTCTTTGATTCTCCTTTTTGCAGATAGACGGGAGGCAACGAAAGTCTAGGTTAGCACACTGGCGGAGTGCGTCCATGAAAAATGGACCGCAACAGCTTGTGCGTTGCGATCCACTCTTTTGAGTTCATTTGCCCTGCGCTGGCTTGCTGCAGGTGGTGCTAGCGGCTTTCCTTAATGGCTGCCTCAAGTGGTGCCAGTACTGAAGGTACCAAGCGCTCGTTGCCGTAGCTTGACCCGAGGTTCAGTTCTGCACGTGTCTGTGACGACAGGGCCGTAAAGAGTTGTGCGGCACTGAGGGCTGAAGGTGCGGGTGCGACGTCACGACCCAGAGCTCTAGCCAAGTCTGGGTCAAGGTCACGAACAATATTATGACCGCTCATTGCCTCCACCATACTTGCTGGCGCCTTATGACAGGTCGTACAAGTGATCTCCTGACCCGCTGCCTTCGCCGCATTAATATGATTCAAAATGGGTGTTCGCAAACGATGATCTTGACCATCCGCGCGCGAGTGACATACGCCGCAGGCTGAAGGGTTTTCTGCGGTCATGTCAACGCTAGGGTTGCTGGTCTCGCGGATAGCTCCGCGTTGTACAGCATCCCAGTAGTCAGCATGTGCAGAGGCGAGATCCATGGACCCAAAGCCAAAACCTTCCCAGCGTTGTTCATCTGGGTTATAGGTTGGTGCGCCATGACATCCAGAACCAGAACAACCATTGTCCCTGCCGTCGGCAATAATGAGACCCGCGTCTACCGTATGCGCTTGAAGCATACGAGTTGGGCCACGGTGCACTTCTGCATCAGGGCCGCCGTGACAGGCCAGACAACCAGAGGTCTCTGGGTCACAATCGCGCAGCTCTTCTTTCAGCTCTGGATGCGCCAGCCAGTTGATCTTGCCGCTGTCAGGTGCTGTCTCGAACTCGACCCCGTGGCATTTCTGGCAGCCATAGTCGTAGTTAAAATCTGTAATGCCGCGTGAGGTCACAAAGGCGTGTTCCTTGCGCAGGCTTTCGGTAAAGTGGCAGGTAGCACAGGTCGATGCGTCATAGGTGATGGTATCGCCCGTGAAGACGTTTTCATCCAGGAGGCCTGTTTTGAACTCCCAGCTAAAGGGCGTCATTTCGACATAGTCTTTCGAGCCCAGGAAGGCATCCAAAAAGCCGCTGACCGTAACGAAATGCCAGGTCATCTCTGTGCCCAGGTTCATGGGGATGGTCAAGACCGTATCGCCCTGTGACCACACAGCGTTGTCCCAATCAAGCGTCACATCAACCGTAACAGGGTCGCCGCCGCGGTTTGCTTCGCTATAACCAGTAAAGCTGATTTCACCACGCACATCGACGCCTGTCTGCATGGGGCGGTCAAAGCGCACTACCAGGTCAACTGACAGGTCATCGCCCACCAGAACGTCCTCGGCGCCATGCTGTGGTGACACAGCATCAGGTGCCGGAGTCTTATCGTTATCAGAAGTGGCAGCTACTGAAGCTGTCACCATCCAGGGTAGCCAATTGTTGGTGCCGGCACCCGGTGTCGCAGGATTGGGGGTAATAATACCCTTGCCCAGCTCGCCCTGGCGATTGTCACCCCAGGTCCACAGACGACCGTCACTATCTTTGGCAGCCGTATGGGTGTAGCCTGCATCAACCTCTGTCCAAGCATCAACGCCGGCTGCGATGACCTGGACCGGTCTATTGCGCAAGTCGGTGTCGCCCAGACCGTGCTGACCATAGCTGTTGGCACCCCACTTGAAGAGGCGTCCATCCGTGGTCAAAGCAGCAGAGTGGTTTCCATTAGCTGATACGGCAGCCCAAGTAGGCGTACCGGGCACATCTGTCACGCCAGGCACATTCGTGATGCGCACTAGAGAGCTTGTTCCAGTTGACATTGTCCCCTGCCCTAGTTGCCCAGAAGTATTGAGGCCCACGCCATAAAGATTGCCAACCGCGTCAATGGCAAGGGTGTGATTCGCGCCAGCAGAAACGGCAACCCAGGATTGCGGCGGACCTGCAATACGCTCAGGAGTACGATTGTTTGCGCCGTAATTCCCAATGCCCAGCTGGCCTGAACCATTGGCACCCCAGCCATACATAAAGCCATTGCTGTCGATTGCTACGGTGTGATTCACACCGGCAGATACTGCTGTCCAGTAAGCGCCTGCACCCGTTGGGTTTGCTACACGCTGTGGCACATTGTACTGAGCCAGGGCAACGTTACCGAGTCCTAATTTTCCTTCGATGCTGCCACCCCAAGACCAGAGGCGACCTTCGGTATCAAGGCCCAGGGCATGATTGCTGCCGCCAGCGACCGATGCCCACTCGACCGCAGGGGTTACCGCAGGTGCTGTTACCATCTGAGGTGTGCTGTTAACAGCCGACAGGCTGCCAGCTCCGAGTCCCAAACGGCCGTCCTGCCCATTACCCCAGGTCCACAGTTGCCCGTCCTGATCGATGGCCATCGCAAAACCGCCCGACTGTCCCATCTGGTACATGCCGTCTTGTGTCTGGCTAGCACCAGCAGAGGCACTGACATAGCGCCAAGCGCTAACCCCATCAGGGAAGGGTACCATCGTAGGCACATGGCGATAGTCAGTATCGCCCAGTCCCAGCTGACCATTGTCATTCAGACCCCAGGACCACAGCGTTCCATCGCTGCGAATCGCCAAGGTGTACTCGAGTCCCGTTGCCGTCTGCAAGACATGATAGCGACCACCAAAGGGGTCATCTTCTACCGCTGCAAGCTCATCTTCAGTCATGACGACGCCGCCGTCACTGACAACATAGCCATCGGCGGTCAAAATATTTAACGTTACATCAGAAATCGAATGGTTCTCTGCAGGATTTGCAGCAGAGCTCACCACAGGGTTTCCGTAAGATAGTTCACTTGGTGAAGCGAAGGTAACATTTGTTACTGCTAGAAGAAACGTCAAGACCAGCGATGTCAACAAAAGAACTTTGTTTGTGTGCCCAGAACTCCGTTGGATGGACGTCATTTTCACTTTCTGTGGCGGTCGCACGTTCATAGTCTTAACCCTCATAGCATCGTTCCTTCTTATGGCATACCGCCCCCCATTCGACGGAGCAGCATAGTTCATGTATTAATGGACGAATCATTACACAGTAAACGTAGTCCATTATGCCATGTATGCAGCGATAATTACTAGTCTAAGGGGGGTCGTGAGCACCACTTATTCACAAGTGATACATATGATTTGCCCATCACTCACAACTTATGTGCTTAATATAAGCGCATTGAGCTCTTTTGCCGCCTTGTGGAGGAGTGCGTCCATCTCCTCAAGCGAGCTACCTCCATAGATACGCAGGCGATAGGTACCGCGCGGGTCATCTTTCGGGATACCCGTTTGACCGCGGACAGTGCTTCGCTCAACACCACTCGCGACCAAAATTTCGACCGCAAGGTGCTCGAGCAGATGCACCGTCTGGGTCTGGCGCGCTTCGGTCCGAAAGCTACGATGGCGACCACTGTCGCAGCGGTGGATGCGCAGGCCTGGGTAAGCCTCAAAGAGGGGGCCGACATCGAGACCTGTTGTCATGACGGGTGTTCCGGGTTCCAGCGTCACATCAAAGCTCGCACACGACAGGTCCTGGTCGTAGGAAAGCGGAGTTATGCGAAAAGGACTACGCGACATTTTCTGGGTCAAGAGGCTCTGGTGCTTTGAGCTTCACGACACGCATGCGGGCGATGCGGCGGCGCCGCATCGTGATGACCGTAAAACGATAGCCCTCGTATTCGACGTATTCGCCCACATGGGGAATATGCCCCAGCTGTTCCAGCAACCAACCGGCAATCGTTTCATACTCATCAGAGACCTCAAGCGGCAGGCCTTCTTCGATGGCATCTTCGATGTCGCAGGTGCCGTTTACCAGCCAGGTGCTGTCGTCGGTCTGCACAATTGATTCCATTTCCTGGTCAGTCTCATCGATGATCTCACCTGTGACTTCTTCCAGGATGTCTTCCATGCTGACAAGCCCAGCCGTACCGCCGTATTCGTCAACAACGATGACTATCTGGATGCGCGATTCCTGCATCTCTGTCAGGGTTGACATGAGGTCTTTTGTTTCGGGCACGAAGACGGGTTCACGCAAATAATCAGTGATCGGCTGGTCATACTCCCCATCTGCCAAAGGCATGACAAGGTCTTTCAGAATCAGGATGCCGATGATGCGGTCGTAGTCTTCTTCGTAGACGGGCACGCGCGAAAAGCCGCGGGCGTAGAGGCGTTTGGCCGCCTCCCCTACGGTCTCACTGCCCTGGGCAAAAACGATGTCAACGCGCGGCACCATGACTTCGCGCACGACGGTGTCTGAAAGCTCGAATATTTCGCTGATCATCGACTTTTCTTCATCTGACAGGTGCTGTTGCTCGTCAACAATCAGTTTGATTTCTTCTTCGCTGACTTGAGCTGCGGTGACGTCCTTGCGAATACCAATGAGCTTGCCCAGCAGGTCAGTCGAGGCCGAAAGCAGCTTGACAACAGGGCCCATGAGGGTCGAAACAAAAATCACCACAAGCGCCGTGTGGCTGGCAATGCTGTCAGCGCGCTGCAGACCGAGCTGCTTTGGGATGAGCTCGCCTATGACGAGGGTGAAGTAGGACATGATGATGGTGACGAGGAAAATCGACACAAAGGATGCCACGGGGGTCAAAAAGCCAATGCCCAGCGACAGAATCCATGAGGTCAGGGGGTATTCAAAGGTAAAGGCCGTCAAAGCTGCTGCAAAGACACCAATGAGCGTCATAATGACCTGGGTTGTCGCAAGCAGGCGCGTGGGGTCATCTTTAAGCTTCAGTGCCGCAGACGCGCCTTTCGAGCCGTCAGCTTCGCGCTGTTGCAGGGCGGACTTACGCGCAGATATGACGGCAAGCTCGACCATGGCGAAAAAGCCGTTGACCAGAATCAAAACGAAGATGAAAAGGACATACCACAGATAAGTAATCATGATGCTATGTTATCTCTTCTGGTTCCTGCTGCAGGTCAAATCCAAACTTTTCTTTCACAGCTGTTGCTATTTGCGCCCGTGCACGACTTAAGTTCGCATACGAACCGGCAGATTCATTAATCAAGATGAGTGCCGCCTTGTCGCTGACACGCATACCGTGGAGGAGTGCGCCCTTGAGTCCCGCTTGCTCGATAAGCCAGCCACTGGGGATTTCCCAACGACTACCAATCAAGAAAATCGGGATGCCCTCGAAGCGCTGCCTCAGAGCCGGGATATCTGCTTCGTCAACGGTGATGTTTTTGAAAAAAGAACCGGCGCTGGGTGTGGTGCGCGGGTCAGGAAGCTTGTTGTCGCGAATGTCGCGCACTGCTGCGCGAATGGTCGCGGCCCGACGGTCGCTTTTGCCGTGGGCGACGAGGTATTCATGCAGAGAACCATAGAGTTCACCTGCGATTTCTGAGCGGTTCAGTCGAATGTGTGCTGCGGTGATGAAGTAGCGTCCGCGAGCAGAATCAGGTCCTGCGCTGTTAAATATCGAATGGCGATAACACAGGTTCATGTCGTCTACGGGAATATGGACGTACTCCCCCGCATTAATGTCATAGGCGTCCACGCCCACCAGGACCTGGGACATTTCCTGTCCGTAGGCGCCGGCGTTTTGCATGACGGCTCCGCCGACCGTGCCAGGAACGGCGGCAAGCGCCTCGATGCCATACCAGTCGTCGTTGACGGCATAGTCGACCAGGGCGTTGAGAGAGGTTCCCGTGGCGACGCGCACAAGGAGCTCATCTGCCGTCTGCGACTTGATCTCGATGCCGGTCAGAAGGTTGTGCAGCACGACGCCTTCGTATGCTTCGTCGCGGCCAATCACATTGCTGCCGTCGCCGAGGATGTAGGAGGGCAGGTTGTGGGCGCTGACGAAATCATAGGCAGGGCCCAGGTCGTCTTCGTTTTCGATTTCGATGAGATAGCGCGCAGCGGCTCCCAAGCGCATGGTGGTAAGCTGCGAGATTAGAACGTGTTCTCGAATTTTCATAGTGCTATTTTAGCAGGATTTAGCGGGGGCTACCCTTCTTCAACGCGTACTGACACTTTTGCCAGATAGTCGACGGGGTTGCGCAGGCAAATCTCGTCGTGGAGGTATTCCGTGTAGACCGGACCTGTGGGCTTGAGCTTGTGCTGTGTGGCGTAGTCTGCCAGTTCCTGGTGGATGTTTGCCAGCTGGCCGTAGAAGCCGCGCACGTAGCCAACGAGGTAGGTGCCTTCGGGGCTGACGCGGTTGCCGCGCGGATCGATGGAGATGAAGTTATCAGGGCCGCCTGGCATTTTCAAGAAGCTGTCAAAGCGGTCGTGGCGCCCGGCGATGGGCAGACTGAGCTTAATGCGCGAGCCGTCGGCCTTTGTGACAAATTCGATCAGAGAGTCGAAGAAGTCGCCGCTTTCCGTAAAGTGATTGCGCGGACCGAGGATGTAACCTATCCCGCCCCCTTCGAGCAGCTGAATGGCCGTCTTGCTGGATTCTTTAGACTTGCGTTCTTCGTCGCTGAACTCGAGGTCGAATTCGCTTAAGACGCGCATGCCTTCTTCTATGAGGCGACGGCGCGTATGCAGGATGGTGAATTGTTCCTGAATGCGCAGAAGTTCGAGGCCCAGGCCGCGTTCGCGTTCGCTAATCAGTTCAATGATTTTTTCTGGGGTGCGCTGTTCTTCGATGTGAGCAATGGCCTTGAGCGGAACATTGAGATCGCTGAGGACGCCGATGAATTTCACCGCGATGATTTGTTCCGGTGAATAGTAGCGGTAATTATTAATGGGATCGCGCTTGCTGGGTGAAAACAGACCGATGTCATCCCAGTACCTCAGCGTCGTTTGTTCGATGCGAGAAAAGCGGGCAAATTCCTTAATAGAAAGGTTTTCTTTCAACTGAGACAAAGCTCCTATCAGTGAATAAATTTTTATCTCCCGTCAAATCTATTCTACCCGAAACTAACCAGGCGCTTTGTTTAAGACTGTGGTGGCGTATGCGGCGGAAGAAAAATGCATTGAGAGCCCTGGAGGGACCGCCAAGTACTCGAGGGCTCTTAATGCTATAACTAACAGCGCTGCAGCGCTGGTAGTAATGAGGCGTGCTCAGCAGTTTGTGCGGTAACTCCTGAGCACTTAGTGAGGTATTCTCAAGCCTTGGGATCAAGGCTGTTGAGACTTCTTCATGGATACTATCTTGTGCCCTGTACCCACTAGAGGGTCAACACCTTTTTCAAAAATTATTTTTAAGCTTGATTTTTATTCGTGCAGGAGAAAACTGTAGCAGATTATGCATACAAACCTTAAAGTTACCCCCAAGTTTTGCCAAAAAAAGCTGGGTGCGCAGGTGCGCTGGCATGGCAAGAGATGAGGCTTGTTTGCGTTTATTGGTGGAGATGGTGAGAGAAGTGGTAGTGAGAATGGTGATGGTGGACCCGGGCTGACTCGAACAGCCGACCTCACGGTTATCAGCCGTGCGCTCTAACCAACTGAGCTACGGGTCCGTTTGTTTTTCAAGCCTTAATACTCTATATGAAAACGAGCTGTAATGCAAGTATCATTCTTTCAGGTTTGGACGTACTCCCCCGCATTTATGCTAGCTAGTATTTGATGAGGCGAATCCAGATAAGCCAAATCACAAAGCTGATGGCGGTGATGGCAGCAAAGACGGGCAGGGTTGCTGCGGTCATGGTGCTTGCTAGTCCGACGTGGGGGCCGATGAAGTAGAGGCCGAGGAAGTAGCCGCCGAGGGTGAGGATGAGAATCGTCAGGTTGTGCAGATTGAGCGGCCAGCAGGCGCGCAGCACGTTGTAGAAGGTGATGATGCCGAGGCAGCAATACATGAGGGTGATTGAGTCGATTTGGCTCCAGCCTTGTGCCTGTCCGTAGAAGTGTACAAAGACGAAACTAGCTGCAATCAGTACGGCATTCGGAAGGGAGCGCATGAGAGCTGTTTTGAGGAATTCTTTTTGCACGGGTGCGCGGTCCTTGCGGAAGGAGAAGTAGAAGGTGGGCCAGCCGATGGTTTGGTCGGCGAGGGTTACTTGGATTGCCACGAAGGGAAAGAGGAAGAGGTTTCCTGCCAGCATGCTGACGGAGCTTGTCAGTACGATGAAGAGCGAATAGATAGTTTTGATGAAAAAGATGGACGCGCTGCGCAACATGTTGTTGACGACACGGCGAGCCTCGTAGAGGATTTCTGGGACGTCTGCAAAGTCAGACTTTAGCAAGACGAGGTTTGCGATTTGTTTGGTTGCGGCGTCGCCGGTGGCCATGGCGATTGAAAGGTTTGCTTCACGCATGGCTAGGATGTCGTTGACGCCGTCTCCGGTCATACCCACGGTATGCCCGCGCTGCCGCAGAGTCGAGACGATGAGCTTCTTTTGCTGGGGAGAAACACGGCCAAAAATCGCTGTTTCGTCGAGGACTGCAAGGAGCTGGTCATCTGAAAGGGTTGATGCATCGACGTAGCGGTCGTGCTGATCAAAGCCTGCCCGCTGCGCGATGATTGACACGGTCTTTGGGTTGTCACCCGAGATGATTTTGAGGCTGACACCCTGTTCGCGCAGGTAGCCCAAGGTCTGGGGCGCACTTTCACGGATGGGGTCATCGAGCATGATGACGGCAAGGGGCGTCAGATCTGTGAGGGTCTCATCATCGATGCTGGGTAGCTGGTCACGGGTTCCGAGCAGGAGGACGCGGTAGCCTGCAAGCTGCATATCAGTGATGGCTGCAGGCAGGGGTTCATCGCGTGGTAGCAGCATCTCTGGTGCGCCGAGGACGAGCGTTGTGCCATGAGATGTGGCGAGCTGTGTTGCGAGTGGCGAAAAGTCGATGGCGCCCCACTTGCGATGGGACGAAAAGGGCACGGCAGGCAGCTGATGCTGGCTAGCCTCGACAGGATAGGCATCGCGCAGAGCGGTCATTGTCGAGTTCATGTCAGTAGCTGCTGCCAGGTAGGTGCGCAGGTCAGACTCCGCCTGCTGTTTTGCCTTTTCAGAAGATGTTGCAAGGATGCGCCCTTCGCTTATCTCGAGCGGCTGAATAGATGCCACGCGTATGACGCCTTCGGTGATGGTTCCGGTTTTGTCGAGGCAGAGGGTGTCGAGGTGCGCCATGGTTTCGATGGAGTACATTTCCTGGACCAGTACCTGGCGGCGGCCGAGCTTGACGACTCCGGTGACGAGGGTGACGGCGACCAGTACCACCATGCCGCGCGGGATCATGCCCAGCAGGCCGGCGGTGGTTGCGAGCACGGCCGTTTGGTAGTCAACGTGGGCGAGCACGAGGGCTTGAATCAGCAAGATGACGCCCAGGGGGAGTGCTATCCAGCTGACGAACTTCATGACGGTGCCCAGGGCCTTCATGAGGCCTGATTCGATGGGGCGGTATTGCTTTGCTTCTGCGGTGAGTTTCGTCGAATAGTTGTCTGCTCCGACGTGTTCGACGATGGCCATGACCTGGCCGCTTGCGATGAAGCTGCCTGAAAGCAGGTGGTCGTTGGTCTGTTTAATAAGGAGGTCAGATTCGCCGGTCAGTAGGGCCTCATTGACCTCTGCGTATCCGCTGATGACCTGTGAGTCTGTGGGGACTTGGTCGCCGGTGTTGAGCACGAGCAGGTCGTCGATGACGATGTCGCGAGGGGCGATTTTGTGCTGACTGCCGTCGCGGATGGCGATGACGGGGTCCGTGTTGAGCAGGGTGAGCTTGTCCACGATGCGGCGTGCACGGATTTCAACGACGATACCGAGGGTGACGTTGAAGACCAGCAGCAGCATGAAGAGGGAGTTGATGATGGAGCCTACGGCAAGGACGGCGATGAAGATGATGAAGCTGGTGACGTTAAAGAGGGTGAAGGTGTTAGAGCGAATGATGTCCCAGTTAGTCTTTCCGGGATTTGCGACGTAGGAATTGTCGAGACCACGTTGCTGTCTCGACTGTACTTCAGCGGTGGTGAGACCTGTTGAGCTGTTTGTGCTGTGCGTTTGCAAAGGCATCATAGATGCTTGAAATTGTAACAAAGCGCGGTGTGGTGGCTGGTGAGCTTTGCCATTTGGTTGTTTTAAAAGGTTTCTGGAGACAGCTGGCAAATGGTCTTGAGGTGCGTGAAAAAGCCCTGTTGTCAAAGACGTCGCGTAGTAACTACGTAAGTTTTTGACAACAGGGCTTTAGTACGTGCATCAAGGCCATTTTGGTGGAGGCTAGGGGGATCGAACCCCTGACCTCTGGCTTGCAAAGCCAGCGCTCTCCCAGCTGAGCTAAGCCCCCACGGATAACAGCGACGTACTACTATACAGCATTTCAGAAAAAGGTCAAATTTTCTTACGACACCTCGCGAATATGTGCCGATATTTCTCGCTCTCGACCATTCTCAGTCGGTGGTGGAATGGTAGTAACATAGCCCAGTACGAACAGAGCAATGGGGGCAAACACTGCTTGATCAAAAACAACTTCAAACAGCCCGAAGGATAAAAGCGCAATGGCAAGAAGCTTCGGAAAAAACGGAGCCATTTTTGACCGCGGTTTCCATAATAGCCAAACCAAGAACCATAGGTAGAGTGCAACTGCTACTGGACCTCCAGTTATCCACCTATTGAGAACTTCATTATGTGCATGTCCATTGCCGTCAAGCAAAAACCCTGATGGTTGCCAGCTTCCTAAGGGTTCTGAGGCGATTCTTTCAAGAGCCTGAAACCACAAGTCTCCTCGCCCAGACGTAAACTCGTCTACGAATAGAAACACCCTCTTTTCGTAACTCGTAAGCTGATCCAGTTGCACTTCATAATCTGACTTTGGTTGCTCTACATAAGAAGTGACACTCTCTTCTGGTATGCTCTCAGAAGAAGAGGGGATATTTCTAACTACATTATTTGATTGTACAAATACACCGACCCCCCCAATTAGCACAACAATTAAAGCGTTAACAATCAGGAAAGTCTTGTAGTTTATTTTGAACCAAGAAACCAATTCTCCTCTCTTTGCCAGAAGAATTATGAAGGCCATCAGAACTAAAGCAAAGGCAAAAAAAGCTGTACGCGTTCCTGTTAAAAAGCATAAGAATACACTCATGACTACTACAGCAGAGCGAAGAAGAACGAGCTTTTTGCTCGCCAGTGCCCAGCAAAATGCAATGAGGGCAGTAAAAGCATAAAGAGAAGGATAGTGAGCAAGTCCCTGTGCTCGGACGGGCTCAGCCTCATTCCATATGTAAACAGAATGAAGCGTTAGGCTGATGTCATTAACACGACCAATCCATGCCCCAATAGGATTATGAAATCCACCCAAATGAAAATATTCGCCCAGCGCCAAAGTGAGCATGCCCCCCAAAGCCACAACAAGGGCAATTCCCAATTTCTTGTTTCCCAAAACAGATATTCTTGTTCCGATGTACCATGCACACAGTACTGATAACTGGGTCAAGAAAAAATTAATCCACCATCGTTGCAGCCCAATTGAGACATCGGCGACGGTCAATCCGTTGATTACTATATAGGAGACTACAACAAACAAAATATTAAAAGACAAAAATGCAATTAGTGGAATATTGGTGCGAAACAGCTTGGTGACCTGCCTGAATAGTTCTCTTTCCTTGATGGCGTAAGCAACAAGAAGGCCTGCAATAAATACCACAAGGGGGGCAGCGAAAAAGAGTCGGGGTGCACCCGACAAAAAGAACAAATGTCTTTGCGGAATCACCATGAGCACAACAATGGAGACAAAGCTCAACAAGTAGAGCAAGCCTCTTATTTTATTATCGAGCTTATAATCCTGAATGAGTGTTTCCTAACCGAAATAGTCACGTGTCAGTCAGCTAGTATACTCGCAAGAAGGAGTTTACATCAAGCAAGTCGAATCAACACAGGGTACCAATATCATGCAACAATTTCTCGCTTAAAGATGACATTCCTGGATTTGCCTGAATAAAATTGTCATAGTTTGCTACAAGTCCCTGATAAATCCAGTCTTGATCAATCATTTCTCGGATGAGCTCACTCTGCTGCTCAATTGAAATTGAGCTACTTAAGTAATAATTCATTTGATGAACAAGCATTGACAGCACATCATATCTGAGCGGAAGCAACCTACCACTTTTCTCGAGTATCTCACGAAGTCTGCTGATAGCATCGATGGCACTAGTCTTTTTTCCTACCATGCCCCCAGTAAGACTTTCATCGTTATTTGCGCGATAAGTAATCAGTCTGCGATCAAGGGTCGTTATTTTGCCCGCGAGTGCAAGCGCAGAGTAGGTAAAGCTGATGTCCTCACAATTGGGTAATGATTGAAATCTGAGGCCCTTGGACCTCACGAATGAACTCTTGAACAATTTATTCCACGGGGCAGGATTCGTGATTCTGAACAACCCGTTGTGGACATCGCGATAGTCGAAAACATCAAGCTCGGGCAAAAATTTCTGATTCAAATAGTGCGTTGGCTCACTTATCTCCCGACTTGCCTGGTCGAATATCTTACCGTCGAAGATGGTCACATCGGCATTTGTTGCACAAGCCTTTGAAAACACTTCTTCAATCGTCGTATCCGCGATGAAATCATCGGCATCCAAGAAGAGGAGATACCTTCCTCTCGCCATATCCATGCCGCGATTACGAGCGGGTCCAGCAGTTTGATTCTTTTGTGTAACATAGGAGAGTCTTGAGTACTTACTTGAATATTCAGCTAATATCTGGACCGAATCGTCAGTGCTTCCATCATCAACACAAATGACTTCGAAATTTTGAAAAGACTGTCCTATGACGCTGTCAAGTGTCTGCTCGAGATACTTGGCAGAGTTAAATACAGGTATGATGACCGATACATCGAAAGCAATGTTCCTTGCAACATCAAGAGATTGAACAAAATCCTCACTGAGTTCATTCGTTTTAATAAGCTGCTTATCGTTCATGCTGGATAGCGCGCTGCCTTCTTGAACAAGTGCAATAATCATAGATCCACTTGCCAAGTAATCAGCATATTTTGAAGGTAAATATGGATTATTCTCTCCAGAGTATTCAGTATCATTCAGGAAGAGAAAGTCCATTCTGGCAGCCAGGCTCAGCATTTCCAAGTACCCAACCGAGTCGTTAGTTTTCAATTGCGAATTTTCAAAGCCCATTCGCTTAATGTCATCACGAATACCGTCATAACTGGACTTGAAATAGTCGGGCGTGAAAACATGCAGAACAACTCTTGGGTTTTTTAGCAATTCAATCATGGGGTCATGACGCCTATTAGTGTAGAAGGAGCCGAAGTAGGCAATGTTTATTTTGTCAGCATCGAGCGGATACGCAGGTGTCACGGCCCCAACAAATGCACTGTCGATTTGCGGGTGAGGCCAAATTAAACTGCGCTTCATCACTGACTCTTTTTCTTCACTGCTTAACGCACTCTTATCCAGCATTAGTTTCTGCTGGTTACTATTGGTAAAAATAATTTTATCAGCGCGTTCATAAACAGCTGCTTCAACTTCTTGATAACACTGACGCTTCGGGCGTCCCTGTACATCTAACGACAGGGGATCCGAGAATTCAGCGAACCACGTGGCTTCTGGGTAGAGCTCTTTATACTTGTATGCCGCAAGGTGTGATCCCGACATTTGTGATCGCGAATAAACATATGGCGTCTCATCGAAAATCGCTCTTTCAAATGCTCGCTGCCCCCACCATTCGAAGTCGCCAATTTTTTTAGTATTGACCTCTGACTTTTGATCATACTGGTGCTGTGCATAAATCAAGTCGTACATAGGGTCTGTGCTTCGAAGTGAAGACCAGTCCTGTTTATACACGTTCCAGCCCACAATTTCGCCTACATAGTCTGATATCTGTGAGAGCCTCCGCGAGGCGACATATGCAGAAGGGTCTGCCTCGGGTGCAAAGAGCTGGCAAAAGACGGTACCGCGGCTAGATGCAAATCTAGCTCGGTTTATAAGCAGCGCCTTGTCGCTTCTCAGCCTTCCCCGGACCAGTCTGGCACTCTCTTGGGTTTCATCGCGCGCGCAATAGTCTTCAACCTGCAAGCTTTGGGCTTTAATCTGCCTTATCAAGAATTTCTTGTGGGTTACGCTTGTGCTGCCATCCAACACTAATGTCGAGAGGTATTTTAAGATATCTAATTTGTCGGTAACATAATCTAGGAGTTGTGAAGGTTCTGGGCGAGACATGCTCTTCTCCATGACTCTTCGCATATATGCTTCATTGGACTCTTGGCTCACAAACGCAAGTTCTCCACTTATATTTCCAAAATTTTCTGCCCAAAAGAGAATGTCTTCTGAATGTCTGACGTACTCGGGAATGCGATAGAAAGCGGTTCTCATGAGATCAGTTCGGATGAGCTTGCTGGTACAATTGCCAAAGAGCGACGTTGCCCACAGGTAATCAGTTGAATACTGCTCCTTTTGCTTTTCAAGGCTTCGATTAATGTATGTATCTGTTTCAATCTGCCCACTATCAACATCGAAGAGCTTCCCGAAGATAATGCTTACATCTTTCATAGCGAGCTCAAGCATTTCCTGCAAATAGCCCCTGCTAAGCCAATCGTCATCATCTAGAAAAGTCACATAGTTCTTACTGGCATGCTGGACGCCCACATTCCTTGCGTGCCCAAGACCCGCCTGCTGGGTGTAGATTACACTAACGTTAGAAGTAGAATTGTACTCACTTTGGAGGTGCTCAAAATGGATGCGGTCACTTCCGTTTACCACAATGAGCAATTCAACGAGTGATTCATCTATAGTCTGACCCAGTACAGAATCAATTGCCTCTTGCAAAGTTGGAGTCACTTTCCAAGTGGCAAGTACAACAGTCACCCCCAGATCCAGACCTTCAACTGGCCCGGGCTCATTCTTTGATGCTATCATTACTTCCGCCTTTTTTTGACTGCGGCGGTTGCTCTCTTGCCAAGCATGCAAATTCTTCGCGCAACTCTGGTCAAGAAAAAAGATTCGAAAGAGGCAAGTTTCTTTGTCTCAATACGCAAACTGCGTTTTAGACTCTCAATTTCTTCATCCTGGCGAGCAATGTCACTCAAGTAGTTCTTGCATGCAATCTCTGCAGCCTCAATGACTCTTTGGCATTTTTCTAACTCTTGAGCACAGTCGCGCTGCTTAAGACAGGGGGTTTCGACTGCACAAGAGCGTATGTGGTCGTGATTGCTCATAGAACAGTCATTATAGCACTGGCAGTAGGTATCATTCTGTTCTCACGAGCCCAGATGCTTCACAAAGACATACTCGATTTTTATTGGCAGGTACCCCATCTTTAAGTGGGCTCTAACCGAACCGGGATTATTTGTCGAAACTGACGTAGTTAGCGTTTGACACCCCTTTCCTCGAGCATATAAGATGCCGCTACTAATGATGAGATATGACAGTCGCTTGCCTGCGAATTCGGGGTAGATTCCTACAAGATAACTGTGGCACGAATCCTTGCCAGTCTGTCGCAAAAGCGCGAAACCAACAGTTTCTCCGTCAGATTCGAGCGCGAGCAATTCCCCCCCCCGGTTCTTCTCATCATCAATCCAGTTAACGTATCGTTGCGCAGACTGCCCTTTCGAAAAGTGCGGATCCCTCGAAATCCGATCTGTCCCAAATAATCCAGCCTTGATAACTTTGTCGAGGTTATCCTCTTCCTCCTCGGTCATAATGTGGTATTCGGCTGAACGAAAGTTCTCTGATTCATCTGTCGCAATCTCCAGCGTCATTAGCGCCTCAGAGAGATAGAATCCTCTTTTATGTAGAACTTCGGACAGCTCCACTTGCTCAGCAGGTAGCTTAACTACCTGATAGTCTGCATCGATGGTACTAAGATTTTCGGCCAGACTTCCAGCAGTGTCACTCGCCTCAATTATTATTTCCTGCACTTTACATCCAAGATTCTCATACTCCCAAACAGCATCAATGACCCGCATGTTTAACCTCTTTATCTTCTTTTCTTATATACCCTGAACCATTTTCATTTGTATCATCTTGCCGGACTACATCTCTGATGACATATTGAGGGCTTGCGCTCTGAGTAATATACATTCGTCCCAAATACTCTCCCATAATTCCCAGCATTACCATTATTATTCCAGACACAAAAAGGAGGGCTGCCATCATGGAGGTGTAGCCGGCAGGCACATAGGGATCTAAAAGTCTGCGCACCACAATACTAATGCCCAGAGCAAAACCACTTAATGCAATGAGCGAGCCAAAAATTGTAGTTACACGCAGCGGCTTGACTGAAAAGGCGGTCGCTCCATTTAGCCATAGAGACAAGAGTTTCGCGAGAGTGTAGTTCGAAGTTCCGCTTGCGCGTGAGCGATGCTGCACCTCTACAGCTGCAATATTATTTGTGCTCCGCAGTATCAGACCGATAACATATGGATAAGCACTGCAGTATCTCACCACTTCATCTATAATGAATCGCCTCGCAACAAAGAAGCTCGTCGTCTGCAAGTTCTTTGGCTTGTTCATTAGAGTCTCAAGCATGATGGTGTTAACCTTTGTGCCAAATCTCCTAAAAGTGCTTTGCTTTACTATCGGATATTGAGCATAAACCACATCGCTGCCCGCCTCAATGAGATTAATGAGGGAAAAGACTTCATCGACCGGCGTTTGCCCATCATCATCAAGAGACACTATGATATCTCCGGTTGCGTGACGGTATCCTGCCATGAGGGCAGCATGTTGCCCAAAATTCTTGGCCAGCTCGATGCCCCTGATTCTATTATCCTCGTGGGCCATGGTTCGGATTATGTCATACACATTATCCGGAGAGGCATCTGAAACCAGAACAACTTCCCAAAGATAGTCAGAGTTCAACAGCATGACCTCATGTATCTCTGAAATAACCTTAGGCAGCACTGCTGCCGAATTGTAGCAGGGGATAACAAAAGATATTTTTTCTTTTTGGTCCACTTAATATTCCTTTTCATCACAAGGAGAGGACATCAATACTACGTTGATTGACGTTCACAGAAACTACTCTTCTTTTAAGGTAATCGCTTCAACACCCATGTATTGCGCCAGACCCTGATTCCTCCAAAAGTCTGGATCGCCTGTTATATCACCCAATTGGTATCCTGCACGATACTTTGTTTTAGGGTTGGGAATGGCACTTACTTGGATGTCAGTTTTTCCCATCTCCTTTTGAACTTGAATGTACTTCATGCGGGTTCGTTCTGCGCGCCACGCTTGGGCAGTGTCCACTCCGGCCGGTATTACTGAAAACACAAATAACAAAGCGAGTACCAAGACCGTACTCTTTCCAAGAAATTTCGACAGCTGAAGATCGCTTTCAAACAAGCGTGCGAGAAGGACTGTTGCCGCAGCTACCAAGAAGAAAGTTCCGAAGCTATAGGTGCGCAGCGCTACCGTGCTAGCAGGTGCAAAAATCATTACGTAGGTTACTGCAAAGGCTGCAGCAACAAAGCAGCCAGCAACATAGAGTGACTCCCTGTTAATTCTCATAGTAGTGCAAGCAGCGTAAAGCACAACTATTAGAATTAGTAGCCATTTCAATTCTGAAAAATATACCTCACTTATACTTTGAAATTGCACTATAGTGCTCATTGAAATCAAAGAATTGGTGTTGATATACTCTGCACGACTTGCATTCCCTGGTGAGGCCACAACCGCAACCAAACCTCCCAAGCAGCCAATCCATCCTGCCAGCATCCAAAGCTGTATGCTCTCCCGATTTTTCGCGAACGCATAAATCACAAAGAGGCTGATGATTACCAACGCGCCTCCGGAGCCATTTTGAGCCGCGTTTCCGGCAACAAGCCCAACCAAAAATATAAGGGGAACGCTCACAACCGCAGGTAAATTTAAGGGTTTATTAAGGAATACCGAGCGATGAAATAGCCAAATTAGCACAAAGATTTGCGCAGCGCCCCATAAATATATGATTGCGCCCAGCTGCCACAGAATTATCTGCCCATACACTGGCATAAATACCCAAATCAGCAGTGATATACTCAGGAAAACCCAGCTATTGTATCTCTGCTTTGGTGCCGCAATTGCATACAAAAGAAATACAAGTGCCACGTAGACACCTGTGTTAATGATGTTGAAAAGCGCTTTAGGCACAAGGAAGGAGCCAAAGCCGAACAACGAATTGAATAGTCGACCATCCCAATTGAAATAAAAGCTCCATGCATCACTGATGGCCTTGCTTAGTGTACTCGCCATTGATGCACGAACCCAGTCATCAGCCACAAGAGGTGTAAGTGCGTTAAACACAAACATCCCAGCAACAACAAAGGCCACGCTAAAGAAAAAGACCAGTTTGTCCTTTGTAAAACTGCTCGAATGTTCTTGAATGTCTTCCATGACCACCCTTCAACCAGCATCACTGCAACGAAAATACCTTCAATAGAAAGCGTGCACCCCCAGTTTATTGAACCTAGCCTTCAACCCAGATAGCTGAAGAAGGATGTGCTTTAGCGAAGCTCATTATAGCATCGCACACTTTGGATATGTCCTCGATGCTTAAGCCATAAAACAGGGGTAAGCGCAAAATTCTTTCACTTTCCCTTGTTGTATGCACATCTACGCCATGAAATCTACCCAGAAGCCTCCCGGCGGGTGCTGAATGTAAGGGAACATAGTGAAAGACCGCTAATATACCCCTTTTCTTCAGCCAACTTATTAACAAGCTCCGCACACCAATATCCCTTACCTTAATGTAAAACATATGGGCATTGTGCTCACACTCTGCTGGTATAGTGGGCATTTCAAGAAAACACGCATCAGACAAGGGCTTCAACTGTTCATAGTACGATTTCCAAGACTCTAGCCTATTCTGATTTATCTTTTCTGCGTCAATAAGCTGTGCACAAAGAAGTGCTGCATTAAGGTCGCTTGGGAGATAAGATGATCCGATGTCAACCCAAGTGTATTTATCTACCTGTCCTCTGAGGAATTGGCTCCTGTCTGTTCCTTTTTCACGAATTATTTCAGCCCTCTTATAAAGCTCGTGATCCTGTATGACAATTGCCCCGCCCTCACCCATACTATAATTCTTTGTTTCGTGGAAACTATAGCAACCTATATCGCCATAGGTGCCCAAAGGCTTCCCATGGTATTTGGCCATCATAGCCTGTGCAGCATCCTCGATCACAAACAAATTATGATCAGAGGCAATCTTCATAATTGATTTCATTTCGCATCCAACGCCCGCATAGTGTACAGGAGCGATTGCCCTAGTCTTTTCAGTAATTGCCTCTTCGATCTTTGACTCATCAATATTCATAGTGTCAGGTCGAATGTCCACAAAAACAATTTTTGCACCACGCAGAGCAAAAGCATTGGCGGTTGACGAAAAGGTGTACGACGGCATAATCACTTCGTCACCAGTCTTGATATCAGCTAGCATGGCTCCCATTTCGAGAGCATGAGTCCCTGACGTGGTTAGTAGTGCCCGCCCATTTTCACCGTATTCGTTTAGCCACTCAGTGCACTGTTTGGTAAAAGGTCCATCTCCACAGAGCTTGTTGCCAGCAATTGCCTGCGCAACAAAATCGTACTCTGTACCAAGAAGTGGTGGCCGATTAAAAGGAATCATTTCGCATCTCCATATATTGGTTTAGATTTTCCTGCACAGTCAGGTGCAAGACGCTCATTCTTCTATGCCGAAGTTGATGACGATAACATCATCAATAATTGCAATTCCACCTTCGCTTGGCCAGGCTGGCATATCTGAATCAAGTACTGACTTACGAAGCTCTACCCATTTCACGTCATCAGACAATAATGTAACTGGCACTCCATGTAGGTTCCGGAGATTTGCAACAAATTGGTTTTGTTGCCACCTTCCGTCATTGTGCATCTGAAGAAAATGAGGGTTGGCTAGTGGATGCCCCTGTAGGGTCGACGAAAAAGGATCATCAATTGCAGGATAGTGCTCATTGGGGATTCCCCCAAAGTATACTATGTCCTTCTCCTCTGACGAAACTTCGGGAATGAGCCGATCAATCTCAACAGCCAACCTGCCAGCAAAAGAAATTATCCTCTGATTCGCATAGTATGCCTTCAAGTAATAAACATTGTTGACTATTACATGATTGGCGCCAATGAATAACACGCAGACGAGCATCAAGGACTTAAATATCCCCCAAATATTGGACCTATTATCAGCACCAGCTACAACAAACGCCATAGGAAGCATGAATGCAAGCCCCATGAGCGCACTGAACCTAAAGCCTGGCTCGGTAAAGAAGGTGGCAAAATTACTGGCGAAAGGAATAAGTAGTGTCAGCAGCAGAAGCAGTGACAGCCTCAGCGGTTCGCGATATATCCTCTGGTTAATAATCACGGTCATGAACAGAATCAGCGCAATGATAAGGAAAAGTATGTATGCCATATGCATGCTGGGCACTACCTGAAAGCGCGCACCGTCGAAGTTGACAAAAAAGTACTTTGAGGTCGAGAGAAATGAATCTAGCAGCCAGCGTGGTGACAGCATACGGCTTAGCATGCTGTCACCAGAGAGACCTCCGTAGCCCGTAAGCGTTATGCCGGTCATGAATTGGGAGACAGGCAGCGAAATACCATACAAAGCGCCGCCTCCTGCAATTAAGAGTCCGAGCCTCGCAGAAAGGTTTCCCAGATACTTCCAGTTAAAACGCTCAGAGACAATCGTAAATACGAGCAGCATTACTGAGAGTACAAGAGCGACATTAAGGAGCGTTTGGTATATTGCAATCGCTATCATTAGTAGCACTGCACCTATCAAGAAACCATACTTGTACTTCTTTGCCAAATAGACTGCAAGGACGGCTAAGGCTGCGCCCAAATGTACGTTTGCAGAAGTAAATTGAAACACATTCGCTATAGCTACGGTTGGGTACGTAGAGATGATTAGCGCAATGAGAAATGCACTGATCTTCTCTCTGATGTCGAAAATTTTACAGAACAAGAAGGCAACTGCCGCAAGAGAGACTGTGGCAAAAATGCCGATAATGGCCGGCATAAGGTAGCTATACGATAGCTGAATGGCAATTTCGCCAATCCACCTGCCTGCGCCAACCATGTGACCCGTGCGTCTGGGCATCGCAATGCTGTGATCCCCAAATATTAAACTCGAATAGACAAATATATTGGTGACAAACCCGATAATTAGTGCTGCAAGAAACGAGTGCTTTGCTGCGGGAGATTCGCCTATCCACCAATTGATGAGCTCCGCACCCAAATCAAAGGACTTGACTTTGACAATTAACTCTTGCATATACTGTGACGAGGCTCCTTCTTGCACTTTGACAACACCCTCAGAACAATGCGGCCAGCTCCACTCTATCGTCTCGCAAGCAGAAAGAACTCTCTGAATTAGTATTTTCAACCTGTTTGCGTTACGCGTCAGCTCGATATGATAGCATGATTTCCTTGTATTACACTACAATGAAACGGAGGTTACCCTCGTGAAGGGTCTCATTCTTGCGGGAGGTAGCGGTACACGGCTGTACCCCATTACCATTGCCACGTCTAAGCAGCTCCTGCCTGTTTACGACAAGCCGTTGGTGTACTACCCGCTCTCAACACTGCTTCTGGCAAATATTAGAGACATCCTCGTAATCTCAACTCCTAGGGACATTGAAGCATATCAGAAACTCTTAGGGGACGGATCTCGTCTCGGAGTTAATTTTTCCTATAAAGTTCAAGACGAGCCACGCGGACTAGCTGACGCCTTCATTGTAGGAGAAGATTTCATTGGAGGCGACAATTCTTGCCTGATTTTAGGCGACAATCTTTTCTACGGTCAAAACCTTACTCACACGCTCAAAAGTGCAGCGTCTCGAACCGATGGAGCCACTATTTTCGGTTATCCCGTAAGCGATGCACGAGAGTATGGAGTGGTAGAGTTTGATAAAAAATACCGCGCTCTTTCGCTTGAGGAAAAGCCCGAACATCCTAAGTCAAAGTTTGCCATTCCCGGTCTTTACTTTTATGACAACAATGTAGTCGATATTGTCAAACAAATTGAGCCTTCTGCACGTGGTGAGCTAGAAATCACATCAGTCAATTCAGCCTATCTCGAAGTTCAGAAATTGCACGTGCAACTGCTTGGGCGCGGCATGACCTGGCTTGATACAGGCTCTGCTGATGGCCTCTTAAATGCTGCAAATTTTGTGGAAGTTACCCAGTCACGCCAGGGCTTCTACATTTCCTGTCTCGAGGAAATTGCCTGGCGTCGCGGCTTCATCGATGACTCGCAGCTGGAAAAACTTGGCCACGAGTTGAAAAAGACAAACTACGGCAAGTACCTGTTGTCTCTGCTTGAAGAGTCTTCTTTGCTTTTGTCTGAAAATGAAAGGTAAGCCAGCATTATGAAGATGCTCGTCACTGGAGCTGCCGGTTTTATTGGCTCAAATTTCGTGTTCCACCAGTTGAAGAAGCGTCCCAAGACCCAAATCGTTGGCTTGGACGCACTCACATATGCAGGCAATTATGAAACACTCAAGCCACTAGAAGGACACAGCCAGTTTCGCTTTATAAAATCTGACATTACAGACAAAAGCTCTATTGATGTGCTGTTTGATACCGAGAGATTTGATGTAGTTGTAAATTTCGCTGCCGAATCACATGTAGACAGATCGATTGAAAACCCATCGATTTTTCTAAGCACGAACATCATTGGTACTCAGGTACTAATGGACGCTGCACTGCGCTACGATGTAAGGCGCTTCCACCAAATTTCGACCGATGAGGTTTACGGTGATCTGCCTCTGGAACGACCCGATTTATTGTTTACAGAAAGTACGCCTTTACACACATCAAGCCCCTATTCAGCATCAAAGGCTAGCGCTGACCTGCTGGCTCAAGCTTATTATCGCACCTTTAATTTGCCATTGAGTATTTCGCGGTGCTCGAATAACTATGGCCCTTATCACTTCCCGGAAAAACTTATACCTCTGGCCATAACTAACGCGCTGGCAGACAAGCCGATCCCTGTGTATGGTACAGGTGAAAATGTTCGCGACTGGCTATATGTCGAAGACCACTGTGAGGCGATAGACTGCATCATTACAAGGGCGGATTCAGGTTCCGTCTTCAATGTTGGTGGACATAATGAAATGCGAAATATCGATATCGTGAAGCTCATTCTTGACAAGCTTCAAAAGCCTGAATCCCTGATTGAATATGTTTCAGACCGCAAGGGTCATGATCTGCGCTACGCAATTGACCCCTCCAAAATTGAAAACGAGCTGAGCTGGACCCCGAAGACACAATTCGCAGAGGGTCTCGACAGAACAATTGAATGGTACCTGCGCAATGAAACTTGGTGGTCGCGTATTCTAACTGGTGAATACCGGAAAAGCCTACCGCGTTAACAATTACTCAATAGGTTTTTTTAGCGTTTTGACAAATTCAACAACATTAGTTGAAACCTTAATTAGCTGACTGTCGCTGCGCTTCGACAGCGGACTACCAGAGTTTATCAGCGCTATTATCTCTGTGCCACTAGCAAGATAGTCGGCATACTTGGATGGCAAATAAGGATTCATGGCGCCCGGAAAATCTATATCTGCCAAAAGCAGGTAGTCCATTGTGCTCGCAATTGTAAGCATTTCCAGATTCCCCACAGAGCCGTTTGCTCGCAGCCTTTCCGGCTCATACCCCAATTCTCTAATATCGCAGTTTATGGTGTGATAATTTGAAGCGTAATAATTCGGTGTAAAAATATGCAGAACAACTTTTGGGTTGCTGAGGATACTCAGCAGTTCTTTATGACCACGCTCGTTGTAGAACGAGCCGAAGTAAGCGACATTTATCATATCGCCATCAAGGGAATAATCGACCTGAGCCCTACCTACATACTCTCTATCTATGACAGGGTGCGCCCACACGATACTGCGCTCTCTGATTGAATCTATGTCACGTCTTGCACAGTATGAATGCATGAATTCGCGCTGATTTTCATTGGTATAGATAATAAAGTCCGCCTTGTCATACACCATTTCCTCGACACGAAAAAACCTACTATCTCGTGGCTTGTTGTTCGTGCCGAAGCCGAGCGGGTCTGAGAACTCTGCATACCAGACGACACTAGGATACAATTCCTTATACTTAGATGCCGCAATATGCGAACCAGGCATCATTGAACGCGAATACATCACATCAGCCTGATAAAAGATCGCACTATCGAACGCTCGCTGTCCCCACCATTCAAAGTCAGTAAGTCGACTAACAGAAATTTCTTTTCTATGACTGAACTGTCGTATTGCATAAGTCTGGTCGTAATGCGGGTCGGTATTTCTCTGTTCCGAATAGTCTTGCTTAATTACATGCCAATCTATCTCGGCGCCATAATGAGTTGAGACTTCCGCAAGCCGCTTGGATGCAACATAAGCTGAAGGGTCTGCCTCGGGAGGAAATAGCTGGCAAAACGCAATCCCTTTTGCTATGCAGCTTTTCCCAAGGTCGAACTGCACTTGATGTCCTGAATCATTGAGATTCTCCGAGCTGGACTCCTCAAAAGAAAGTATTGGCGTGGACTCATCAGTCATTTGATCAATTGGTATGCCTGCGGCCACTATGCACTAATAATGCTTTGGTACTCTCGCAGCAACCTGCGCCGGACGCGCAGTGCAAAAGTCACCGGTGGCAAAAATCTATATCTTTTGGCGATCTTCCTAAGATAAAATCCGCGTGGGAGATCTGGCAGCCCTGGAACATTGTCACTTGGTATGTTGAGCTCTTTGCGGAGCCTGATATTCTCCCTTCTCAGTTCCCTTAATTCCAAATCATTATGGAACTGAGCTTGCCGAGCCGCCTCTACAATTCGTTCCATTTGGTCAATTTTTGAATCCTTGATAGATACCTCTTCCTCGAGGCGTCTGGTTAGTGCTGTAAGCTGCGTAACGTTTTCTCTGGGATCAAGCGACTCGCAACATTCTTGCAGACCCTCCCGAGCCTGCACATTTGACCCGTCAAAGCGAGTAACTGTATCTTCATAAAGATGTTTCATATTCTGATTATGATACCATTTACCAGCATCAAACAGATTCTTCACAGACAGAGAAGTGGACTAGGCCAATTATGAACCAATTACAAGGCGGGAATAGTCTTCCCCTTGGCGTGAGCGTTATCGTTACAACATGGAAGGAAGTTCCCAGCATCTACGAGGCCGTTGCCTCGGTAGTAAACCAGAGTCTCAGTCAGTCCAAGATAGAAATTATTATTGTCGTTAATGGAAGTAATGAACAATACTTTGAAAAGTTAGAGTCTACCTATCAAGAATCTGAAAACGTTAGGGTGCTTTACACGTCCCGCTTGGGAGCCAGTCATGCATGCAACCTTGGAGTTGCTGAAGCATCCATGCGCTATCTAACCTTTCTTGACGACGACGACCAGCTTACAGAAGGCTACTTGGCCGAACTGCTTAATCTTGACGAGCCTGAAGTGAGCATTATTATGGGAAAGCTCTCAGACTTTGAGGCAGGCAGCTTATCGCGTGACACATACATAAACCGAGCAATTCAATCAAGCAGCAAGAGGAGAACAAGCGATTATTTGTCAATAAGTTCACTCTTTGCGAACAAGACAGCAAAGCTTATCAGAACCAATCTAATGAAAGCACGCTTTTTGCCCTTCCCAGAAGAATTCTCTCACAGCATAGATGTAGTCTTTTGGTGCCGCAATTTTGGTCGTCTGACTGGCTTGGTTGCCGTGGCTTCTGCGCGCACTAAAGAGACTTACATAAGGAAAAAGACATCGGACAGCTTGTCCCGACCAGACTCTGCAAAACTCATGCAATACACTGATGATAAGCTGGCCATGATTAAGGAGTTTTCCGAGCTCTATTTAGATGGCAACACAAGGCCTTCTCACAAAACTTTCTTGCGAAACGTCATGAGTCGTCAGTCACTGTTTCTAAAGGACTACACGGAAAGTGACCCTAGTGGACAGTGCCTGCAATTGATTCAAGAGCGACTGCTTGCAGACGATGGACTGTTGATAAAGCGTTCGCTGTTTGCACAGGTCAAAGGTTTAGCCTTCTGTCAATTGTTTTTACCTGAAGCAAGTCCGTCATCCTATGTTTCCTCACGACGTCTTTGGCAACTTTCAAAGTATCTCGGAAAAGTAATCGACTGGACAGTGCTGAAGCAAGATCTTTCTGAGCGTCGCCACGAGGATAGAGCTTATTACTCTGGCTTTGCCCAATATTTTTGCGGTAATGTAAAGAATGTTTTCGTTAGAAAGCCTAATGACTTCATGCTGTGGGGACAAAATGCCTTCGAATCAGCCTTATTTTACAAAGTTCCTTACGTGTATTCTCGCGCACAGTTTCCAGGCTCACATGTTGCCGCTTCAAAATATAAGGCACTGTATCCTGAGACCACCTGGTTTGCAGAATTTTCCGATCCTCTTTCGCGCGGAACTGATGATTGCGCAAAGACTGATCTTCGGTACGAAGAAATTGAGAATTTGGTATACGATGGCGCTGATTGCATCATTTTCACCAATAATAATCAGCGAGAATACATGCTTGGCTACTGCGGTCGATCAGATACTGAGTCCATACGAGAGCGAAGCCTTGTCTGGAACCACACCGTCATAGATAAGGCATTTGTAGGCTCTGTCCAAGTGAACTATGCTCTGAATGAAGAGCAGATAAATGTCGCATACTTTGGCTCTTTCTATATGAATCGCGGTCATGAGAACATGCTTCGGCTACTAAATAATCCCAGGGTCGTGCTACACATATTTACACCCGACTACTTCAAATCAAACTACGGCCAGATTGATGATGACATTAAGCGGATGGGTGTTGATCCGGGACGCCTTCGTAGAAATGACGCTGTTAGCTATATGGAGATGCTGGGGCTTGCACAGCGCATGGATTATTTATATCTGGGTGATGTTTCATTTCCAGGCACAGTCAACCCATACTTACCCTCCAAGTACTCTGATTACGTTGCTAGCGGAAGCAAAATTATTGCCGTAGTCGAACCAGGCAGCCCTCTTTCGCAGCAAAGATGCGATCAGCTTATCAAACTTCAGAGCCTAAATGATGATTTTATTGCCACCCTAGCAAAGCCCATCAGCTAGCAAGAGGGTATCAAGGCTTATTACCATTCAGCCAAGCATTTGACGTATCAAATCTTGCAAGGTTGTTGCTAGCGCTTTACATACTTGCGAAGCCTTGCCCGATAACTCTTCGGAACCATCCTGCGAACCGCAAACACAAGAGCGGTCTTAATGCTTTTTAAAGCCTCATTCCTGGAGCGCAAATAATTGATATCTTCCTCGTATCGGTTGCACGCAATTTGCGCAGCATCAATTATCTTATTTTTTTGCTTCAGAGTTCTTTGGGCACTCGCGAGCTCTGCTGAAAGGGCTTCGACACTTCTGTACTCTGGCTCAAAAGCCGGCTGGGGCAGTACGGAATGGTCATCCTCGGGGCTTAAGAGCTTGAGCTCATCTTTGATTTGCGTTGTTGAAATGCCTTCGGTCCTGTCCAGAAAGACGAGCTCACAAACATCTGCAAGATACTCAAATCGATCACTTCCGGCCCAGTCACCGCCCATGACGACGACATCAATGTCATTGTCTTTTACATCTTTGATTTTTTGATTCCAATTTCTTTCTGGAATAACCTCATCAACATCACACAGAGAGAGGAGCATCTCGCGACGAACATCATAGCTGTGGTATGTTTTCTTACCCTTCTGCTCGAGATTGAATTCGTCCGTTGATAAAGCAACGGTTAAGTGGTCCCCCAGAGCACGTGCACGCTTGATAAGTCGGATATGACCATAGTGCAATAAGTCGTAAGTTCCGTATGTGAGTACTTTTTTCACGCTATCCTCTTTGCTCTAGTTTGTCACGAAGTAAGTTTATCAGCATTTGGTTGCTCTCTCTTGAATTGCAGTATTCTCCCGTGTGGTCATCCAGACCCAATGCCTGTACTTCTGAACGAATAATTGCTTTTGCTAGGTCGCCTTCCTTTTCGAAGACTCGCTGCTTGAAAAGACCCCACATGTCCGGATAGACTCCACGGCTCTCTTCGTACTGTTCGAAATCGTTCACATAGAGATAGACTGGCTTATCGATTGTGAGAGCATCGAAAACGACAGATGAGTAATCAGAAACTATAATATCAGCGCCCAGAAGCAAGTCCTGCAGATCCATGGATGAAGTAGAGCGCTCCAAGATATCATCCTGAAAGTCGTGCCCTTTAGAGACTACGAAGTATGCGTCGCCAAGGCATTTCTGAAGCTCCTCAACATTAAGCAAGTACTGTAAGTTGCACTGTTCTGCACTCACCTTGTAATTGTAGTCCCGCCACGTTGGTAGGTAGAGAATAATCTTTTGTTCTCCGCATGCCCCTAACATCTTTCGTAATGCGTTCCGCAATTCATGGTTGTACATGTTGGCGTTTAGGTAGTGTACACGCGGGTAACCCCAAGGCAACATCTTTGACTGTGGCATGAGAAAGCCCGTTTCGAAATAGCGCGATGCCCCCCTTGAATCGAGAAGAAAGTAATCCCACTTGAGTATATTTGCATACCTGCTTTGCTTATGACGCGGGTAATTCTGTGTTATTTCTGTTTCAGGCGAATCGAAGAGAAGCCTTTTTATGGGCGTACCATGCCAAAGCTGAATCCAAACACAGTCCGGGTGCTTCGTGATAAAGCTCGGCACCCACGATTCTGCAATAATTATTCGCGCTCTGAACACTGCCCTGAGGAGCTCCTTTGACTGCGGCTGAAGCCTGAACTGCTTGGGGACTCTCTCATCATCGGTAACAAAGTAGAGATTCGTAAACCCTTTAAGACGTAAATCGTCGAAGAGGTACTTCGAGTTCCCTGAATACTGGAAGTCGAAGCCCAAAAAGACGACTGTTTTCTCCCGAGCGAAAGACTGTGCTTTCTTAGCTTCAAGCCTACATCGCATGAGCCAGACCATTCCGCCAAAAAAGCCACCCTTGTATCCGCTAAAATCAAGTTGTAGTACGCGCCTGATTGCTCTTTTGGCAGCAACCGATAATCGACGAGCTCTGCACACCAATATGAACAAAATTGCCCGCTGAGGATTCAGGAGCCTAATCTTTGCGCATCTCCTCATAAAAGCATTGTCTTGAAGCAGGGATTTTTGTGTCAATGGAGCGATAGCCTCCAGGTAGTCACGAGCGAAGCTGCCCTTCAACCGACCTGGAACTCTGAGCTGGTAGTAGAGTGCAAATTTCATGCTGAGCGATGTGAGCAAGTCGCTCGTTTCCGAAAGCTTCTCTCTTTGAGCAATTCTTACTGCGTCACTAACTGCTGCTATGAAACCCTTTGCATGAACATCGGTCTGATACTTTGTTTTTGTAATTGAGTACTTGTTTACTCGAATAGTATAGAGAGGAGATTGAATAATTGATATTCTCTCAGCTGAAATAACTGATTTTACCCAAAATGGAATATCTTCATAGAGGTAGCCTACGCCAAATTGGATATCGTGCGAGACAAGAAACCGCCTTGAATAGAGCTTGTTGACCGTGAAGTATGTTTCTAGGCTGAGCAACTCAAGGCATTCTTTCCCTTGCAGGAGTTGAGATCTATTGCACAAATCATTACTGAGGTAGCGAATAGACTGAGATTCTTCGTAATAGTACTTCCAATCAAAGAACACAAAGTCTGATCTGTCTTCCTTAATGCGCTCATAGGCGAGTTCGAGGCAGACGGGCTCGATTGTATCGTCAGCATCAAGGAAGAGAATATAATCGCCTCGTGCTTGCGTAATACCCAAATTGCGAACGAAGCCTAAGCCACAGTTCTCAATGGTCATTGTCCTGAAACAAGTGTACATTTCTTCATACGACTTCAGAATGGACTCAGTCGAATCTGTCGAGCCGTCATTAATTGCCAATATCTCGAAGCTCTTGAAGCCTTGACCAAGTACCGAGTCGATGCATTGGGACAAATATTTTTCTGCATTATAGCAAGGAATAATTACGCTAATTTCTGGCTTCACGTTCAATTCGCCCCCGAGACGTTATGCTGCCGCTGGACTTCATTCTGGGTTGCTCGCTTTGACCTGACAACTCCAGATGAAAGGGCTTTCCGAAACAGCTGCCTCTTTACACCTGCACTGTAGCGCCCTCCAAGTATGCTGACAAATGTCATCACACTGCAAGAGATGACCAGCAGGTCAGCTCTTCGACCCTGTATAATCCTCAGCCTGTGTAAAACAGATACAAACGGGCTTGCGATTTGACCAGGTCGAAGCTCGACTTGTGATAAGACTGCTGCAAAATCAGACGCGAACTGTGCTCTCTTTTTCTTCGGTACGCGTCTTTTGTAGTAGACGTAGAATTTCATTATGAGGCTTTCATACAGGTAAGAATATTGGGGCTTATACTCAGACCTTGTGTAAGCAAGTGCTGCCTCCACGGCCTTCAGGAAACTTGAAGAATGCCAGTCTGTTTCATGACCCCTCCCCGTCGACGAGGACTGATTAACCCTAATGACGTAGAGTGGTTTCGACATAGTGCTAATCTTTTTTGCCGCCGTAACTGCTGCAACCCAAAAGGGAACATCTTCATATAAATAATCTTCTCCGAACCGAATCTTGTGTTTAGCAAGGAAGTCACTTCGGTAGAGCTTGTTAACTGGAAAGTAAGTCACCAGTCTGAGGTAATCAAGGCATTCATCTCCCCTAAGGGGACTCTTCGTCGCCACGGACTTATCGGGGAGATAGAGTCGCCTATCGTAAGCATCGAAATAGAATTCCCAATCAAAGACTACCACGTCAGACTCGTCGCAAAGTGCTTGCCGAAGTGAAAGCTCAACGGCTTGATTAAGAAGAGTGTCATCAGCATCGAGAAACATGACGTACTCACCTTTTGCTCGAGCTAGTGCAAAATTTCGGGCGTGCCCCTGCCCCTTATTTTCGGTAGTGAATACGGTCAGATGGGCGTGCTCCGCAGAGTAATGCATTAGTATCGCAGGTGTTTCATCATATGACCCGTCATCGACAACTATTATCTCAAGGTTTTTATGGGTCTGGGCGAGCACTGAATCAAGGCAAGGCGCAAGGTAGGCCTCGCCATTGAAGACAGGTATTATGATGCTAACTAAGTGCATACTCTATTGGCTAACCCCTGGTCTATAACCACACTAATTATGTTTCTCATAAGTCTCGATAGCTGTTTCCACATCACCGTCATAGATGAGCTCACCTTTTTTGATGTAAAGAACTCTGCTACACAACTCTTCGACGCTGGTCATCGAGTGGCTGACGTAAAGTAAGGTAACGCCACTTTGGGCTAATTCATTAATTTTCTTGTTGCATTTTTCGCGAAACTTTGCATCGCCCACACTGAGTGCCTCATCAACCACGAGGATATCGGGATCTGAGTTTGCGCTAATGGCAAATCCCAAGCGCATCTTCATGCCGCTTGAATAGGTGAAGAGCGGTTGATCAATGTATTCGCCCAGTTCTGCAAACTCTATGATGAGTGTCTCCATCTGCTCTATTTCATCTTTGGAGTAGCCCATTATAAAGCCCTTGAGATAGATGTTTTCGCGACCCGTCATTTCATTTGAGAATCCTGCAGTCAGCTCGAGGAGAGCCGCAACATTGCCGTTTACCTCTACTTCCCCGGACGTAGGGAAGGTAACACCCGTGACGATTTTGAGCAAGGTCGATTTGCCGGCACCGTTTCGACCAATAATTCCCACGGCTTCACCGCGACCGACCTCAAAATTGATATCTTTGAGCGCATCATGCCTCTTCAGTTTTTTACTCTTATGAAACAGTGCAGCAAATCGCTCTCTGTCAGACTTATACAGAATGTATTCCTTATTGACGTTGCTTATCTTCACAGCTGTCTTGCTCTGACGCGCGAGGTCTTTTTGCTTGTCGTGATTCTTCATCATAATACGTCTGCCATATCTTTGCGTAGGCGCTTATAGTTGTACACACCAAAGGCGATAGTTATTGCCAAAATTCCCAGAAATACATACACTTCGATGGGTCTCTCCCATATCCATTCGTGATAGAGGAATGTCTTTCGGTACCCGTTCACGAAAAAGGTCACTGGGTTGAATATCATGAGCTTCTTTAACCAGGGCAAGCCTAAGTCATAACTATTCCAAAGAATGCCAGAAAGCCAGAAAACGGCAGTCATCACAGATGAAATTAAGTTTTGCAAATCCCTTGAGTACACAACCCATGGCGCCAATGTCCACGTTACAGCCAGAAAGAAGATAAACATAAGGGGGAAATAGATAAAAAACTGCAAATGATAGAGAGAGGGAGTATTACCCATGGCAACCAAGTATAAGTACACGCATGCTAGAAGCATCAAATGCACTATTGCATATGAGATTGCAGAAAAAGTCATGATAGTTGATACGGGAAAATGTATCTTAGTCACATACTGTGAGTTCTGACGAATTGTTCGAGCCCCTTGATTCAGCATGTCGCGCATGAAATACCAAGCTACAAGTCCGACCATGAGGAATTGAAAGAAGGGAACGCCGTTTATATCTCCACCAGCACGCAGCCCAATGGTGAAAACAAACCAGAAAAGCATCAGCGTCGTAAAGGGACCTACAATTGCCCAAGCTGACCCCAAGAATGAGCCTTTGAACCTCTTTTTTATGTCGAGCCTGGCGAGCTTCCAGATTTGACCCCAAAAGCCTCTATGTTCTTGAATGATTGAGGGCACTACCCATTACCTTTCTGTCAAAACACCAGCTGACTATTATACTCTTTTCACTTTACGCTCGTTGTTTGGTTGTGGAGGGCGTCCATAGCTGCTGGTTTGGACGCGCTCCCCCACGGTATTTTCATCACGCGCTCGTTGTCAGGTGCTGGCTGTTAGATGCTAGTTGTTCGTCATGTCGCGGCGCTTATACATAACAAAGGCTGCCACGATAAACACCACAGCAAACGCGGCCATCGCAATGAGTGTTGGCCAGTGTATCGGGTCTTTGGTGATGTTAGGTGTCAGGCCAAAGGGCGATAGCTTGGGGATCCAGGCGGGAATCTTTGGAAAGAGTTCGCCAAAGTAGCCCATGAAGAAGCTGAAGGCGAAATAGCCCCAGATGGCGCCCGATGCGATGCGAGGCCAGACGGCGATCAAAAACAGTGTCGCGCCGGTAAAGAGCCACACAGCAGGCAGGTAGACGCCCATGGACTTGAAAAAGAAGCTTGCCGCAATGGGGTCTTCTTTCATGACCAGTGCTGACGCGCCCCACAGACCCAAGGCTGCCAGCAGCGGCAGTATCGTCGCCATCACCATGGCGATACCGCCGTAGGTCGCGAGAAAACTGCTGCGTGAAGTCGCGGTCCCTAGCACCAGTTCTGCGCGGCCGGATTCTTCTTCGCGCCAAGCTTTGAGCGCAATCATGATGGGGCCTGCTGCCATCATGGCAGCCATGACAACCATAATCAGTGATGCAAAAGCCTCCGTTGTAGTGTAGCCCTGCGCGGTCTCGAGGGCCGCCTGGAAGAAGGGGCTGGTCTTAATAAAATCAGCAATGTAGTTCATGATTGAGCCATAGCTGGCGCCCAGCACCACCGCCATGTAGACCCAGGCGATGAGCGTAATGCGCAGCAGGCGCATGGCCAGACCATAGTTCGAAGCCAGCTGTGCGTTAGCATAAGCCGGACCGGGCTTAGGCGGGATGATCCCCGCACCCAGGTCACGACGTGCATTGAGCAGGTAGGCAAGAGCAATCAGCACGACGACCTGCGCCATCAAGATAGGCAGCGGCCAGAAGTAGTTGCCCACAAAGGCCTCGACACGCAGGCACAGACCCAGCGGCGAAATATAGGACAGCGACCGTGCCCAGCTGTCACCCATGTGGTTGAGCATGTCACCCGCAGCACGCATCAGATAGAAGACACCCAGAATTATCCCTGAATAGGCCAGCGCCGCACGCCCCGTACTTGCCAGCTGCGCACAAATGGCAGCGATGCCGGCAAAAACCATGCCGGTCACACCACAGGCAGCCGCGTACAGGAAAGCGCCCGTGCTGGTGACGGTCGGGATACTGATGACCACAAGCCCCAGCCAGGTAATCAGGACAATCACACTATTTAACAGGAGTGCGCCCAACAGTGCCGCATTCAGCGGTGCTAGACGACCAACGGGAAGCGAGCGAATTACTTCGGCGCGCTCTGCTTCTTCGTCTGCGCGCGTGTAGCGCACCACAAAGAGGATGTTCATGAAGCACACCGCAAGCACCGTAAAGAGCAGCATTTCGCCTGAAATGAGTGAACCTACGGTGTAGTTGTGCGGGTCAAACACCGGTCCTACCAGCGCAATCATGGCAGGATTTTGCAACATGGGCACCATGGCCTGCAGCGTTTGCGCGTCTGTTCCATAGATGTTGTGTATGGCCATGGGCACCGCTGTCGCAAAGACCAGCAGTCCAATCAGCCAGGTCAGACTGCTACCACGGTCACGACGCAAGAAGAACTGGGTCAGGCGCAGGCTGCCAGTGGAATTAAGCAACAGATTCTGCATAGCGCTTTGCCTCCGCTTCCATCTCTGCGATGGCAGCTTCAGTTTCGGCGCCATCTTTGACCAGCAAGCCCTGTCTAATCACCGCGACACGATCTGCGAGGTCGCGGACCTCTTGCATAATGTGACTGGAAAGAAAGATCGTCTTTCCTGCCTGCTTTTCACCGCGAATGCATTCCTGAAAGACTTGCTCCATGATGGGGTCAAGTCCGCTGGTGGGCTCATCCAGCAGATACAAGTCAACGTCACTGGCAAAGGCAGATATCAGCACGACCTTCTGGCGATTACCCTTCGAGTAGGTACGACACTGCTTTGTGGGGTCCAGTTCGAATTTTTCAATCAGCTCATTGCGGCGTTTGCGCACCTGACTTGACTGAGCCTTGCCACCGCGCAGGCTGACAAAGAGGTCAATGACCTCGCCGCCGGTAAGATTAGGCCACAAGTTCACATCACCCGGCACATAGGCAAGACTGCGATGAATCTTGACGGGGTCCTTCCAGGCATCAAGCCCAAAGACCTTTGCCTCGCCACTGGTAGCTTTCAGCAGCCCCAGCAGCGTGCGAATGGTTGTCGACTTACCTGCACCGTTATTGCCAATGAAGCCAAAGACTTCACCCTGATGAACTGAAAAGCTGATGCCGCCTAAGGCAACGACACTGCCAAAATGCTTTACCAGATTGTTGACCTCAATGACGGCTGATCCACTGGGAACCTGGGGCTTTTTCGCCTGTTCTTTGGCAGCGATTGCTGCAGCTTTTTCGGGGTGCTTTGCTTCGAAGCGCTCTTCGCGGGCTTCATGTTTTGCCTCGCGCGCGTCTTCTGCTGCAGCGACTTTTGCCTCATGTTTTTGTTCGTGTGCGGCTACTTTATCCGCCTGCTTTTCAAAGAAACTTTCCTTTGCATCAGCGCCAACTCCTGTTGCGGCTGCGGCTGCGGCTGGCTCGCTTGCTTCTGTCTGCTTCTTGTCCTTGTGATGTGGCATGACTAAAGTCCCCCTTTTTCACGGCAGTCCTCGGTATTGTTGTCTCGCGTACCCTTCACCCTGGCAAACACAAAAAGTTCATAACTCTATCATTTTACCACCATGTTAGAATACCTGCATGAGTAAACAGGCTGCAAAGATACATAAAATGCGCGAAAAAGAACTGGGATTTCCCTTTCCTGCCGCGACCAGCCGCATCGGTCCAGTCACGCAAGAGCGCGCCCGCGCGGTCGCCCGCAGACTCGAGGCTGCCTACCCCGGCGACCCGACGCCCTTTTTGCACTTCGCCACGCCCTACCAGTGCGTAGTTGCCGTCGCGCTTTCGGCGCAAACGACGGACAACAACGTCAATAAGGTGCTGCCGGAACTCTTCGAGCGCTGGCCGGACTGCGCGACCCTGGCACGCGCCGATCAAGAAGAGCTGGAGGAGTGCGTCCATTCACTGGGATTTTACCGGCAAAAGGCGCGCAACCTCAGAAAGATGGCAGCAATCTGTGTTGAAGACTTCGGCGGGCTCATTCCGGATTCGATGGTCGAACTCCTCCGCCTACCCGGGGTAGCACGCAAGACTGCCAATATTGTGCTCTCTGAAAGCTTTGGTATTGTGCAGGGCATCGCGGTTGACACGCATGTGTATCGTGTCTCGACGCGTCTTGGGCTGACCCATGCAAAGACGCCCGAAAAGTGTGAAGGCGACCTTTTGAAGGCTTTTGACTATGCTGATTGGCGCCGCATTAATCACGACATGATAAGCCTGGGGCGGGCGATATGCGATGCACGAAAGCCCCTGTGCGGGCGCTGTCCGCTGGCTGAGCTTTGCCCCAGTTATGAAAAATTCAAAAGAAGTTAGCACAAGGCGGGGCTCATGCACCATAATTGAGCGATAAGACCGCTGTCAGACAGAACATGAGTCAGGCAGCAACACATCGGCACACCTTAATCCACCATGAGCGACAGGACAGACCATGACCCGCTGGTACCAGCTCGACCGCACCGAAGCATTGACGAAAATAGGCAGCGATGCCACGACCGGGCTGTCCAGCGATGAGGCCCGTCGCAGGCTGGAAAAGTACGGCCCGAACCAGCTTAATGAGGCTCCGGCTACCCCGCTGTGGAAGGTCTTTGTGCTGCAATTCAAGGACTTTTTGATCTACATTTTGCTGGCAGCCGTCCTGATTGCCGCCCTGCAAGGCCAAATCATCGAGGCCATTGCGATTCTGATAATCCTCATAGTCAACGGCATCCTAGGCTTTGTGCAAGAGTACCGCAGCGGCAAGGCCCTCGAAGCCCTGAAGCAAATGGCAGCGCCCATGGCCTATGTCATGCGCGACGGCAGGCAGCAGCATCTGCTGTCAAGCCAGCTGGTGCCCGGCGACATCGTCATGCTCGAGGCCGGCAATACCGTGCCTGCCGACGGCCGCCTCATTGATGCCGCTGCCCTGCAGATTAATGAGTCCGCCCTGACCGGCGAAAGCGAACAGGTCCGCAAGACCGCTGACACCCTGACAGGCGACCACGACATCCTGGGCGACCAGGAAAGCATGGTCTTTGCTTCAACGACGGTCAGTGCTGGACGGGGCACCCTTGTCGTGACCAGCACCGGCCAGTCAACAGAAATGGGCAAAATCGCCACCCTGCTGGACAGTACCCAGCAAGGCGACTCGCCGCTGCAAATAGAAATCGAGCGCACTGGCAAGCACATCGGCATCGCCATACTGGTCATCGCGGCAATCATCTTTGTCCAGGGCATCCTCGCCGGCAGCCTGCCCCTGCTGACCGATGCCAGCAGCAGCCTGAGCCTGGGCCAACTGCTGGCAGACCCCGGCTTTCGCGCCATTTTGACCTCGACGATGCTCGTCGCCATCGCGCTCGCCGTCGCCGCGATTCCTGAAGGCCTGCCCGCCATCGTCACCGTCACCCTGTCACTGGGGGTCAGACGCATGGCCGCGCGCCACGCCATCATGAAGCGCCTCCACGCCGTCGAAACCCTGGGCTCGACGACCTACATTTGCAGCGACAAAACCGGCACGCTGACCCAAAATGTCATGACCGTCAAGCGCCTGGTCCTGGGCACCCAAGTCCTGCGCGTCCACGGAAGCGAACTGGGCGTCTTGCCCCGCGCGAGTGAACTGACAGAGGCCGCCTCCACAAAAGCGGAGGAGTGCGTCCACACCAGCAGCCCCTGTTCGCCCGTGCAGGAACTGCTTGACGCTCGCATCGTCAATGAAGCTGCGCTGAAAACACTGCTTTCGATAGCTAGCTCCTGCAACGACGCGCACTACACGGCTGGCGGTGAACTGGTAGGTGACCCCACAGAAACAGCACTGGTCGCTTGCGTTCGCGACCTGATGCCTGATCTGCAATCGCAGCTGCCGCCGCGCGTGTCAGAAATCCCCTTTGACAGTGACCGCAAACGCATGTCGGTCATCTTAGATGACTCCAGCGCGGGCCTTCCCCGCTATATTACCTTTGCCAAAGGCGGCTTTGACACCCTCATCCCCTGCTGTACGCATGCTCTCGTCGACGGTCACATCGTCGCCTTAGACGATGCTCTGCTTGCCCAGCTGAGCGCAGAAAACGAGCGCTTTGCCAGCGAAGGGCTGCGCACGCTCGCCTTCGCCCTGCGCGAAGACACAGCACTGCCACAGCGCGACGATGACGTCGCGGGCATCGAGTCACGCCTGATTTACGTTGGCATGATGGCCTCGCAAGACCCGCCCCGCCCCGAAGTCCCCGCAGCGGTACGCACCGCGCAGGAGGCCGGAATTAAGGTCTGCATGATCACCGGTGACCACATCCTGACAGCTAGCGCCATCGCCCGCGAGGTCGGCATCCTGACTGATGACATGATGGCTGACGGACGCAAGCACAGTATGACGGGTAGCGAAATCGAAGCCTTAAGCGATGACGAACTGGCAGACATCGCCTGCGACATTCGGGTCTATGCCCGCGTCAACCCGGAGCATAAAATTCGCATCGTGTCAGCCCTGAAAGCTCGCGGCCAGGTCGTTGCCATGACGGGCGACGGCGTCAACGATGCACCCGCCCTGAAGCGTGCAGACATCGGCGTCGCCATGGGGGTTGTGGGTACCGATGTAACCCGCGAAGCCGCAGACATGGTGCTGTCCGACGACAACTTCAGCACCATCGTTGCCGCCGTCGAAGAAGGCCGCACCGTCTTTGCCAATCTAAAGAAAGTCATCATCTACCTGATGGCATCGAACTCGTCTGAAGTCATGGTGGTCGCCCTGATCGCGCTCTTTGGAAGCTCGCTTGCCGCCCTCCTTGCCGGCGCTGGTTCAACCGTTGCCGTCGCAAACCTGCTGCCCCTGCAATTGCTGTGGATCAACCTCATGACTGATGGCTTCCCCGCCCTTGCTCTGGGCGTCGACCCCGCCGAGCGCGACGTCATGGCCCGCCGCCCCCGTAACGCCCGCAAGCCCATCCTGAGCCGCCAACGCTGGACACAAATCCTGGCCCAGGGCCTGGTGCTGACCGTCGCCGCCCTGCTGACCACCTTTGTCGTGGCGCCGTGGATGGGGGGCTTACTCCGCCCCGAAATGCCCTCGCTGGCAGACGGCGAAGCCCTGACGCGCACCATCTTGCTGATGAGCATCGCCTTCAGTCAAATGTTTTTCATCTTCATATACCGCAGCGAAAGCTACAGCGTTTTCTCGCGCGATAGCTTCAGCAATAAGTGGCTGAACGCGACCTTCGTCTTTACGGCGCTGGCGCAATTCGTGGTGATTTACGTGCCGGCCTTTGCAAGTGTCTTTGGCTTCGTGCCCTTGAATGTGGCGGAGTGGCTGTCCATTCTGGTCATGTCTCTGCTGGCGCTGGCCGCTGCCGATGCCATCGGGATTTTCGCGAGTAAACGTCTTCGTGCCATCGAGTAAATTCCGACCGCAACGACCTGCCTTCAGACCGCTCTTCCAGCTGGTCTGGGCTCATCTGGGCTCGCCCGGAGCTTTCTAGGGCTGCGGATTTAAGCGTGGCATTATTGGATAATTCTGCATGCCAAAAAAGGATACCCTGCAGTAACTACCGCTATATCCCCATTTTGAATATATGCCAATTATGCTTACGCTGTCGTTCTATGCATTGCAACAATCTATCCGTAACTGGGCCGCCAGGTCAGGAAAGCAACGATGGATATTCAGGATGTGGTTTCTTCTAGTACTTCTGCCCGGATTATCACAGGTCTCGGGATTCCAGCGCTGACAATTATTATCAGCCTTCTCATAATCTTTAGTGTGGCAAACTTTTCTGCCAATGCCGTGGGTGAAGCAAACATTACGGCCATCGAGGCAACACCGACAGCATCTCACATGGCGGCAGGATCAGCCGCCCTTGACCTCGTAGATGTGCCTGACCTTCTGGCTACTGCAGACCCAGCAGCCTCAGCCCCAGACCCAGCAGCCTCAACAGACGACGGCGACCTCGCTCTCATCACCCCCGGCGAGGGCCCGCGGGTACGCCAGGCAACAAGAGGAATCGATGCGCCTTTAGGTGGAAACACCCTGCAGGCAGGTGACACAACGCGCCTGGTTGTCATGGCAGTAGTTGGCGACCCGGCTGAAGGCTACTATGAGTCCTATCCGGCCAGCCATGCAGGCGTCAACAGTGCTCTTACTGACCTGCACCAAAGCGGCGACCCCAGCAGCAGCTACGTCATGTATGTGGGTGCAAACATCACCGGAATTCCTGTTGCACGCTATGCCAACACAGAGGCACCCGGAACCTTTTCAGGTCTTGCTGGGCGCATCCACACTTTGGTGATTACCGGCAATGCGCAAGACCCCATAAACACCGCAGCAGCACTGAATGCTGCTCCTACAGAACGTCGTCAGTTTACCCGCGGTGATGGGGACAGCTGGTTTGGCTCTCACATCATCTTGCGCAATGTGCAGCACAGATTGGGCAGTAATGTCTACATGAAGGGTCATAACCTGACCCTGGGCGGAAGCTCCTGGCAAACAGCTGCTACTAATTACTTTGGCGGTAGCAACACAGGCAACATCACCTCGCGCGAGGGAACGACGACGCTCACGGTCTATTCAACCGGCACGGGTGATTCGAACTTTTTTGGCGGTATGAATGCGGGAACCTTCACCGGTAATACCGCAATTGTCATCAGGGGTTCAAGCGGCAACGCCATCATGACGCGTGGCGGCGGAAGCGGTACCGATGGTGCACGCGCCCATGTCATGGGCAACGTATCAACGACAATCACGGGTCTCGATACACGCACCTGGGGACTTTCAAGCTTCCTGGGTGGTGTCCACTACGGCAACATTAGCGGGCAGATCACGAACCATATTTCGGGACCTGGACGTTTTGTGTGGACTGGAGGATCTACCAGCGGTGACGTAGGAGGGGGCCACTATGTCGGCGGATCCCGCACCGGCAGCGTAGGTGGCGCAGATACCATTGCAGCTCCCATCAAAACTGATGGTCTTGATATGGACTACTCCCCCCTTTTAGACAACACAAATTACGCCATCTTCAACGATATCGACACGTCGGCCTATACCAACGGACGCAAATACTTCATTGGTGCCAACACAGCTGCAGGCACCATCACAGGCAATGTTATTAATGTAGTAAAGGCCGGCACGGTGAACGCAGGTGGGCTTACGGGTCTCCAGGCTCTGGGCGGCATTGGCACAACTATAAACAATACCTGGCCCAGCGCCCTGTCTGGCTCGACCAGCACCGGACGCGTCACCGGTATTGAGCGTGCGCGTGAACTTGCTGAATCGCAGGCAGGATTTCGTGTCTATGGTAACGCGGTGACCGTTGTGCGCGCGGGTCATATTACGGCCGGTGGCGATATTAATTATTATCGCGGTGCAGGCTATGGTGGCTATATCGAAGGCGACATTTATTCTGCCATCGGGACAGAAGGCCTGGTCTATCAGACGACCCTCAACACCTATCAATACCGCGTCAACCCGAATGCCGGCATATCCCAGGGTTACTCGACCACCTTTGATCTGGTGGGTGGTGGCGGTCGCGAAGGCTGGAATGACAGCACCTTCATCGCAGGCGATACTCATATCGTCCTGAAGGAAGTGCGCGCCCGCTGGACTTACGGCTCAAGCTTTGGGGGTGTGCTACAGGGTGACAGCCTGATAGAGCTCCACGCGGGCGTTGTTGACACCCTCGAAGGCGCCGGGTATTTAACCTATGTGCACGTGGGCGACAGCCGCGCAGAGGTTCACGGTGGTCAGGTCGAGTGGTTTCTTTCTGGCGGCGGCTGGAACGACCACTGGCATGACGGCAATGTCAGCGTCGAGGTCTTTGACGGCCCGCCCCCAAACACGCCCATCATTAACGCATCTATGGGCGGAACTTATGGCAATTCGACAGCTCACTATACCAGCGGGGATTCGACCATGGTGATTCGCGGCGGCGACTTTAGCGGAGTGCCCAGGAGGGGACCTTCCGGGTTTTCCAGTGGGCCAACCAATGCCGGCTACATCTTTGGCAATGCATCTATGACCCTTGATTTACGGGGCAACCAGCACGGCTTTAAAACCTCTGCGGCTAATGCCGTGTCTGCGGGCAGATCCACCGTAGCAAGTGGAGACAGCTACCTGGGCTTTAACCACAATAATACGATTGAGCTCAACATCTTCACTGATGACGATGGCGGCGACCTTCTAAGCCGCATGAACATCTACGGGGATGCATCTGCAAGTGGCGTACATGACCGGACGCGCTCTGGCCACATCACCATGAACATCAATGCACCGGGCTCGACCATCGGTAACCTCTATGCGACCAGCTACGTCAACCTAACGGGAACGGCCACGAGTCGCATGCTGTGGCGCAATGTTGAAATGAACCTGGTATCTGCAGCAAATATCGAAGGACTATCTGCGGGCAACGGATTTACCGACACAGGGGCAGGTGCTGATACCAATACGCTGCGCAGTGATGTGGCGCAGCGCAGCATTGCTGCGGGCAGACAGGCCATCATCAAGGTGGGCCCCCACACTGACGACCCCGCCCACCCCCTGGGCGAGCGCGAAACGACGGTGCCAGAAAATGGACGCCCTCGCGTCATTAATGTCGCCGGCGTCGGCATCACCGGATTTACGCGGATGGATATCACGCGGCGCCTGTTGACAGCAACGGATGGTACGGTTAAAAATGGCGGAGCGCGTGCTAGCCTGGCCACCTTTGCCGAGTACAACAACCACGGTTCGGTCTACCTGCACGCGGGTCAGGGCGTCGATGCATCAGGCTTTGGCATAAGGCGTGCGGGGCAGTCACTGATTGTCGCCGGAGACCTGCATGTGGTGGGTGAAGGTACGGCCTATATTCAGTCGCAGGGTGCGCTCAATCAGGCGGTGTTTAACGATGTTCACATAGCTGATACGCTGACCTGGCTGCGTGTGGGTGACACCTCTGCCGCGAATTTCAGCCCGCTGACCAGCTGGTTTGGTGCAGCTCGAGGCTGGCATGTCTTTACCTTGAATCCGCAGCGTGAGCGTGCGCTGAAAGTCAGCCCCTTTAATTTGGAAGGCATCGACGAGTCAAATGGTCACACCTATCTGGGCGACAGCGTGGTACCTTCCAGTGGTGCCAGCGGCTTTGCCGTCTGTATTCCCGGTGCGAAATATCGCTGGCAGGTTACCGCTGGCGAGGGCATGGTCACCCATGATGTGGACATTACGGTAAGCACGGGCGAAACACCCTCGAGCCCTGTGCACGGTATTGGCTCGGTTGGCAAGGGTGTGCCATCGCAGTCAGGCATGATTGCCGTGCCCTCAGAGTTTGTTCCTGACCCGATGAACTATCCGACCTTTAGTTTTATCCCCCATGCCCCGCGCGGCGAATGGGTGGAGGGCGTCCAGATTCACCGTTCAGACTGCCTGCTGACAGACCCGCAGCACAGCTTGCGCTGCATCACTATTCCTGAAGTTCCGCTGCCAGACTATCACCAGGACTATGTCGATGGCTTGCCCCCAGGCTGGGCCACCTGGACAGCGCAGGGCGATGATCGCTACTTTAGCTTTGACATTGCAGCTCAGTACACCCATGACTGCGAACTGCAGGCACGCAGCGTCATCATTACCGAGTCTGAAGCGGCAGCGATTGCAGATGCTGGCTGTATTACGGGCTATCAAGAGGCCATGGGACGCCCCTTCTTTAGGCATGACATTGACGACGCACTGCTTGCAGCAATTCGTCAACCACTGGCTGATGGCCTTTACTTAAGGTCACATCCCGTGACCTACAGCACGGGGCGCGCCGTAACAGGCGACGTCGCCTCAGCTGCACTCACGACGCTGACGGTTAAGGTCGTTGTGGTGCGCGATGGCAGCGTACTTTCAGAAGATCGCAGCTACGGCGTATGGGCAAAAGATGCCCGCATGACCTTAAGCATCGCACAGGAGATGCAGCGCGAGCGCTTAGATAGTCGCTACACCCATGCGATGGCCTTCACCTCGCAGGGAACAACAGATACCCCGACCCTTGCGGCAGGAGTGCTTGAAGACATCAGGTCAAGTACGGCAGAACAGGTGCCGCGTGACGTGGTTGCCAGCTATTCGTTCCTGCCCGCAGACGCAGCAGGTTCCGGCACGGCAGATGGGCAGACCTTGGTGCCGGCGAGCATCGATGTCATCATCAGCATCATCCCGAACTGGCCCACCCCGACGGGTCTTCGCATGAGCAGTGTCAGGCTGGGCAGCCTGTTGCTGTTCCCCCTGGGGCTTGCCGTGCTGGGTGCCTGCGGCTACGCCGGTCACACCCGGCGCACGCTGGGGCAGCTGATGCCACCGCCATCGCAACAAGGCGAAATCCTTGACGCAGGGCACGATAAGCCCAAGCCGCCGCCGTCACCATCGGCAGCAGCTACTGCAGAAGCAGCTGCAGTAGCGCCTGAACCGAAGCCATCAAGCCAGCACGTCATCTGGAAAATATAGAGGCTGCCCCCAAGACGACCTCCCTGGGCTCGACTGACCCCCATTAGCGAGCCCGCTCACTTCACCAGAAGTCGGCCTGGAGCCCTGCAGTGATCCCCTAGTCACCTGACAGGACATGCGACTTCTGAAAAGTCCCTCGGTACACCCTGGCCGAGGGACTTTTACTTTCCTCTACAGCCCCCGCGCCAGCATCCCGCTTCTGTCATGCCGTACTCCGACACGACATCTCGCCCTTGATCTTGTCCTGCCTTCTACGCATCAGCGAAACTCGATGTGGAGCTTCTTGCCAAAGCCCATTGCTATTTGATTGAGCGTTCTGACATTGGGAATGCTTTGGCCCGTCTCAATGCGACTTATATTTGACTGCTTTATGCCACTTCTTTCAGCTAGCTCTTGTTGGGTAATACCCGTTTCGATGCGAGCTTCGATAATTGCATTCAGTGCTTGCATCTCTCCCTGAAGTGCGTCATATTCACTGCGTATAGCTGGATTACACAGAAGCTCTTCCTTATGCAGTTCATAGTTAGTCATTCTTCTCATTAACACACCTCGCTAAATAATCCTTCTTATATTTTTGAGCCAAAAGCAATTGTCGCTGTGGAACCTTGCTTTGCTTTTTGATAAAACCATTGGTTATTACACATTTTCTTCCCCGACAAAAGAAATACAAGATCCTAACCTGCCCATCTCGAGTTCTTGTTCTAAGCTCAAAGAGACCTTTTCCGATATGTTTTGATTCGGGCTCTCCAATCAGATTTCCATACTTTTCAAGTACGTCGATTATCGCTAACACACTCGCTATTGCACCGTCGCTGAGACCCTCAATAAAATCTTTAGCAGGACATCTTCCGCTGGGCAATTGGTAATACTCAATTTGAAACATCCCGACCTCCTCTCACAATATTACTTTTTTGATATATTGTCAAGCCAAGTGCCGACTATTGATACCTTATCCAACGGACATTAAAGAGAGATTAACTCGAGATGAAAGAAAGCTGAAAGAAAGGTGAACACACTATGAAAGAAACATTAAAGAGAATTAACGCAAGATGAAAGAAACCTTAAAGCAGGTGGTTGAGTGCGTCCATTATTGCTTGTCACCCCGGCTCCTGAACCGTGGTCACGCCTGGCTGTCATCCCGTACTCCGACACGACATCTCGCCCTTGACCTATACACTACCAGATAGATCTGCTAGGTTGACCATCTGTATAACAATTGTGTACACTATTGTTATACAGATAGCTCAAACACCCAAACTAGCCAAAGGAGCCTTTCATGGTTTTCTACACAGTCCGCGAGCTGCGTAACAACACAAAAACGGTACAGCAGGCAATCAAAGGCGGCGGGGAAGTCGTCATTACCAACAACGGCAAACCCTGGGCACTCATGCTCGATATTGCAGAAGACGACCTGTTCGAAGTGGTCCATGCAGTCAAGAGTGCCCGTATGGCGCGGGCGCTTGAAAAGATTAGAGAGGATGCTATCGCAAACGGCACCGCGGATCTTTCCATACAAGAAATCGATGCAGAAATAGCGAGCTACAGAAATGGAAGGCACATTCAGGCGTTGTAGATAGTTCCCAGCTCAGACACATTTGGTAGGGCAACACTAAAGATTTCCCCAAAGAGCCGCACATTATGACTCCAGCAGAATTCATCGACTCCATGCGCCTAGAATAAACAGCAGTGAATACCCCTGTGCCTACCGGCACAGGATCTAAAACAGTCGCTCCGCGAGCGTCTTAGTCATCTGGATACCTTTTAGGATCGTCGAAAAATTCCGCCATATCATCCCAGCCGAAAAGGCGACATATGAGCGACTGGATTTTCATCCCCACAGCAATCACGACCAGACTTAGACCAGCAAAGATGGCCACCCCAACAAGTAGTGCTAACAGCTGTATTATCCCCTGCACTTCACACCTGCCTCCCCGTCACCCCAGTCTCCGAGCCTCACACCCGCCCCTAGTATCGGTCCTTGTTCAGGTCTTTTTGGACTTCTTTCATCAGAGCGATGTTTCGAACCCCCGTCATATCTTGCCGCACCCGCCTCTTGGGCTTCTTCGGGGTCAGAGCTTCATGAATCTCATTAAGAACAATAATTCCGGCCAACACAATGAAAATGGCAACTACCACCTCAATCAACCCCCTCTTTCATCTGATTCAACAATTATGACACTGCGCCTTGCACAGCACGCCCAGCATCCCCCACTCCTTGTCACCCCAGCCTCGATCCGCAACATCGAGGGTGGTATTGTAGGAGCGAGAGTCCCAGCTTGTGCGGGGACTGTTAATCTTAGGGCCTCAGTGTGTAAAAGAACAGGAAAATGTGCTTAAGGATAATGAACGGAAACGCAATCATAAGCACCAAGCAACCGCCTTTATCTTTGAAACGAGCCATAATCTAACCCCCTTAGCCTTATCGTAGTTATGATTTACGAGATACATTTTCATCTTCCCACCGTCACTTCCTCCACCTCATAGATTCCTAGTTTTGGCATCTTGTTTGTCACCCCGCCTGTACGGGAATTACCGCGAGTCTACCCAGCGAGTTGCACCTTAATCTAAGTAATCCCACTGTAATCAATGAAGCGATCACTTCTATTCCCTGTAAACATCCACCATGCGGCACATACAAGAATCATGGGCGGGAAAACGAATCCATAGAACGCTACCCACATGAACCTCTTGAAATAAATCCATCCCATAATCTTCTCCCTTCTTTATGCCAGCCTTCCCCAGCTGGCTCATCATCTGGCGGAGCACGTCCAGCATCCCCCACCCCTCGTCACAATAAGTCTCCCAAACACCTCAGACATACTAATTTCACAAATACCACACAAATGAACGCCCATCTCAATCGCACAAAAAAGAGCCCCACTCCCGCGAAACTCTCCATTTTCTTGCAACAGAATGACTTCCTTGCAGCGCTAACTTGAAAATATTTTTACGAAACTTGTAACTTTACTTTCAAGTTATCTTGGCGGAGTACGCCCAAACCTCCCATAGCTGTCCACTTCCTGAGCGAAAGCTGCAGCTGTAGACCAATTTGTATTTATATATGTTAGAATATGGTCATATGTTAGACATTAGAAAGTGAGGTTTAACCTTTATGAAGGTATCTATTTCGGAATTAAAGACCAATCCTGGATATTATATCGACCTGTCGCAGAATCAAAGAATCGCCATCACAAAGAACGGCAAGGTTGTTGCTAACATCATTTCTGCGATACCCTCAAAGCATGATTCGGCACGCAAACTGATTGGCTCACTACCTGCAAACCTCGATTACGATGCGCTCAGAGAAGAGCGGATCGCACAATGAAAAAAGTTTTACTCGACACCAATGTCATACTCGACGCAATGACCGCTCGAACAAACAACCAGGCACCTGCCCGTATACTCGAACTGGCCGGCGAGGAAGCTTTCGAGGCCTGCGTTACTGCAAACAGCCTGACTGATATTTTGTATGTAACACAGCGGCATTATTCTCAGGCGCGAGCCCAAGAACTTTTGCCTTACCTGCTCAGCTTGTGCACCATTGTCAGCGTTACCGACAAGGACTGTTATACCGCCGCGTCATGGGACTGGAATGACTTTGAAGATGCACTGCTCTGCGCTAGTGCTGCGCGCGAAAATGTCGACCTTATCATCACCAGCGACCAGGACTTTATCGCCCAAAATGCACCAATCACCGCCATGACACCCCAGGACTTCCTCTCATTCTCCTAGCCTATCTCAGTACGCCCAAACCACCACACCACATCACCCACCCACTCACCCCTATTGAGCATCTTTACTCAAGACACTGAGCAGATTTGTTCAGTGTATTGAACATTTTTGTTCACTATACTGAACAAATCTGCTCGTATAGACATCACAGACTCAGAAAGTGGCCAAAACTGGATACAAGAGCAATGGCTTGCAGCGCGCATGCTCATTACAGAACAAAGCCCTTCTGCGATTCTAGTACTGGATGAAATCCAAAGTGTTTCACAGTGGGCAACCATCTTAAAAATACTCTGGGATCAAGATGCTCGAACGGGAGTCGACCTCCGCGTAGTGGTGACGGGCTCTTCTGCGCTGCTGCTTCAGTCAGGCTTGTCAGAATCTCTCATGGGGCGATTTGAGATTATTCCCTCGACTCACCACAAACCCATCTTACAGACCCTGCAAAATATGGCCGACTCGCAGAAAGTGCCATCGGAGCTTATCTGCTGGGGCGCGGAAAGGTCGATGGCTTTGACCTGTACTGGTGGCGCGATGGAAACCTAGAGGTCGACTTCGTCATTAAAAAAGGAGTCCATGCTATAGGCATTGAGGTAAAGTCTGGCAGCATGAAAAGCTACAAGGGCATAACAAAGTTTCGCGATAGCTTCCCTGATGCAAAAGTTATCTTAGTCGGGGATAGCAACATTACCATTGAGGACTTTCTGCTGGGCAAAGTCCCCCTGTTCTAGAGCCAGCAAACATAAAGCGGCGGAGTACGCCCAGCATCCCCCACCCCTCGTCATTCTGAACTTGATTCAGAATCTCGCCCTTGACCTTCATTGCACCTGTGCCTAACGGCACAGGACCAGTATCCGTTGCTTCGCTACGGGCAAACTGTCGCAGAACCGTCATTGAGGATCAAAGGCCGCAGTGACGGCATTTACACTCTGCCCCTACCCTCATCAATTATGCGTAGAGCTTCAATCTCCTGGCGCTCGCGCACAAGCTCTGCCTGCAACTCCTCTTCACTCGGCAAGTACAGCTTGTACCTTGCAGAATGAAGCTCACCCACATCGGCCATGACCGAATACCGCACGATATTTGCATCCCCGCTTGATGACAAAACGATCCCGACAGTAGGGTTATCGTCATCGCGCCTAACTTTGTCATCGTAGATGCGACGGTAAAAATCAATCTGCCCAATGTCTTGATGAGTTAAAGATCCAACCTTTAAATCAACCAATACAAAGCATTTCAAAATATAGTTGTAGAGGACTAGGTCAATATAGTAGCTCTTATCGCCAGAGCTTATTCGACGCTGTCGCGCGACAAAAGCAAAACCCTTGCCTAACTCGAGCAAGAACTCCTGCAGCTTATCAATCAACGCCTGTTCAAGTTCACTTTCGAGATAATTTGCACGATCCCTAATATCTAGAAAATCAAGCATGACGGTTCTATTAATAATCGTGTCCTGCTCTGTCAGAGGCTCCAGCACTTGAACCTCATTCCTGACCTTATCTCTAGCCTCATCGTGCGCAGCCAAAAGTCGTTCATAGTAATGTGTATTAATTTGGCGATCCAGCAGACGTGTAGACCAGCTTTGCTCGATACATTCTTGTAGGTAGAAGTCCCTTCGGTGCTCATCATCCACCCTAATCAACCTGCGATAATGTGTCCAACTCAATTCTTTACGCAGCGCGTAAAAATTTGGAAAAGTAAGATAAAACTTGCGCATCAAATGCAAATTCAAGGCTGTGAATCCCCTGCCAAACTCTTCGGTCAACATCGGAGCAAGACTATCAATAAGTCCAGTACCATACTCAGCTCGAGCCTCACCACTCTGCGCCTCGACAATCTGCTTGCCCACCTGCCAGTAGGCCTCAACCATGGCAGAGTTCGCCGCTCTGTAAACGCGTCCGCGCGCGCCCGTTATGATTTCGCGGATACTCTCATGCACCCCGCCAATTCGAATGTTTTCATTCTTGTTTTGCATTGCTATACCTCCTACAAACCACGAATTAGTCCAAGCACGAGCGCAGATAGTAGCATCCCGACTTTAAACGGAGATTAACGCATGCTGAAAGAAAGATGAAAAATTCCTGATAAGAATATTAAAGAGAATTAAAGCAAGATGAAAGAATCATTAAAGAAGGCAGCGGAGTGCGCCCAGCTTCCCCCACCCTCGTCATCCTGAACTCGATTCAGGATCTCGGATCGTCACCCCGCATTCCGAGCCGGGGTCTCGCCCTTGACCTTTCCTGTCATTCTGAACTTGATTCAGAATGACGCCCTTGACCTTCATGGCACCTGTGCCTAACGGCACAGGACCAGTATCCGTTGCTTCGCAACGGGCAAACTGTCGCAACACCGTCACTGCGGCCTCCGAGCCGCAGTCTGATTGTAGGCAGTGTGCTGTTTAATACGTTACAGTGAATGACATGGTGACGATTGCCAGAAAGACCTTGCTGACAATTAGATTGCGCGTCGGAGCGCGCAATGACGTGGGTTGAATTGCAGGGGCGAGCGTCCCCACTCGCCCGATCCTATCTCGCACCAGATTCATCGCGGCGAGGCACGGTTACAACCATAAAAAAACTCCCCCAATTCGTAGCTGAGCCAATACCCTGAAAGTTAAATATTATCTACATGATGTATGCAATAAACGAAGAGTCCGTCCTGCATACAATATGTGGTAGAAGCTCCCATCAACATATGCGTCTGTGGAAGTTACCGGGAAGTTAAACTCTAGCCGCAATAAAAGACGTCCAGGATTCCACCTCTCATGCAAGCACTCAACCTCTTTTAAGCAAAGCTACGAGCAAAACTATTCAAATTATTGCCCAACCCTCCACACCACTACCCAGCAAGAGGCTGCCGACAATAGGCACAAATCCCAAGGGTATCAGTCTTCACAATATTAGAAGCACCGCACGAGCCACAAACAACAACGCTCGCTTCGTCAGAAACAACCTCTCGCCCATCTGCTACTTGCTGGATCAAGGGCCGCTGCCTGGCAGCCGCAGCTCTCATCAGCACGCCCTTTACCTGCTCGACGACATGCCGGTCATAAGAAACCAGAAAATCAACGCGCTGATCAGGCGTTTGAAATGATATGTTTCCGCCCACTATCCCGTTGCCATGACCGCCAATAGCCCAGACGTCATCAAGCAAGAAATCCATCACCACCTTGTTGGTCCGCGACCCCGCAAACAAGACCTGCGAATCAGTAATCACAATCACACCCGGAAGAGAAGTCCGCTTACTCGGATCTTCAAGCGACGCTGCCGTAAAGTTAGTTGGACCAATATACAGAAGCTCATCATCTAGACTCAACAGACCTTCAGCTCGCTGTATAGTCCACTTGTTGCCGAAAGAACGCAACTTGTACTGCTTCATAATTCTTCGCGTGTCATCCCGCATGCGCAACCTCACTATCGCATCTCATTACACCTCTTCAAAGTGTATCAGCTCAGTCAGAAACTCCACTCTGTCACCCCAGCCTCAAAGCCGGGGTCCCACCCTTGACCTTCATGGCACCTGTGCCTAGCGGCACAGGACCAGTATCCGCTGCTTCGCAACGGGCAGGGTGTCACAACTCCGTCACTGCTCGCCCGCTCCAGCCTCCCCCCTCAGCTTCCCGGGCGCTGTGCTCTCCCGTGATGCTCGAACACTTCGCGAGGGATCTTGGATGTTGCGGCAATATGAGACTTCCACTTGTGCGGAGAGTATACGGCGGTGAATCATGTCCAACCTGGCCATCTTCATCCTGTATATTGGAAAAGATGTGCATCAGCCTAAATGGCTGATGCGTAAAATAGTGTTTTTTTCGGTCATGCCTGGATTTAATCATGTGCACCTGGTACTGTTAATATCATGAAAAGCGTTGCCCAAATGAACATCGTTGATATTTTTGCTGGACCCGGGGGACTTGGCGAGGGATTCAGCTCTGTCCGAAGTGATGATGGCTGCGGGTCGCGCAGATTCAAAATTGTAGCATCGGTTGAGCAGGGGAAGCACGAGTGTCAAACACTTAGGCTCCGAGCCTTTTTTCGCCTTCTGGAGGATGCCAAAGACACATCGAGCTACTTTGATTATCTAAAGAACCCAACTGCAGCAATGCTCGAAGAGCTAATATTGCGCCATAAAGATGCATGGGCTTTAGCAGACAAAGAGGTGATCGAGCGCACAATCTGTTCAGACTCGATGGATGCCATCATCTCAGAGGTAAAGAGTCGCATAAACCCGGAGGAACCCTTGGTGCTTCTGGGTGGTCCTCCATGCCAAGCATATTCACTTGTGGGCAGAGCGCGAAACGCAGAGATCATAAAAGCTAACGGCGAAAAATGGAAATCGGATGTAAGAAGGACCCTTTACAAGCGGTATCTTGATTTTGTAGAGATGCTCCGACCAGATGTGTTTGTTATGGAGAACGTTAAAGGAATTCTTTCGGCGAGTCTGCCCAACGGGGCTTCCGTCTTTGAAAGAGTAGTCTCTGACCTAGCACACGCTGGAACAGGATACTCGTTATATTCGCTCACTACCTCAGGAGATATCAGCCAGCTATCACCTAGTGATTTCGTAATAAGATCAGAAGAATACGGCATTCCGCAAGCCAGGCATCGAGTAATCATTCTTGGCGTAGCAAATAGAATTGCCAAAATTCCTAGGATTTTAAGGAAGAGACCCGATCAAATTGCCTTGGAAAAAATCATCGGTGATTTGCCACCCCTAAGAAGCTCATTCTCATTAAGAGAAAAAAAGCTTACCAACACAGCATCTGAATGGAGGAGATTCGTCACCGAAGTGCATAAGAGGTATTCTATGAAAGAACTAGAGGATTTGCCTCATAGCACTGGTGGAGAATGGGTAAGCTACACCGGAAAGAGTCAGGAGCTTTCTCACTGGCTTCAGCCGACTACAATGGATGGGGTGCCTAACCATCAGACACGGTCACACATTTCTGAAGATATAGAACGATATATCTACTACGCATTGACCACCGATGCCTTCAGCTCATCGCCGAAGATACATCAGTTGCCAATTGAATTATTGCCTAATCATAAGAATCTAATCGCCCTTAAGAACTCTAAGAATTCTCACACGTCTGAAGTGGTTAAATTCTCTGATCGATTTAGAGTTCAGCGCAAGAGTGAACCTTCACGAACTATAACTTCTCATATTTCAAAAGATGGGCACTACTATATTCATTACGACTCAAGCCAAGCTCGAAGCCTCACTGTAAGAGAAGCGGCGCGGATTCAAACATTTCCAGACAACTACCGCTTTGAAGGTCCGAGAACAAGCCAGTACCATCAAGCAGGAAATGCAGTTCCGCCATATCTCGCCTATCAAATTGCAGAAATTGTCTTTGAGCTAATAAATTAATTGAGGATGTAGCTTAGCTCCACTCTTTGGGTTTTGTCCTAAAGCCTGCTTCTCTGCACTTTTCAAAAACTTGATAGATATACTGGCTTTGCCTCTCTGTCGGCAAACCGCTTATTGCTCTTCCAACTATTTCTGAATCTTTCGCATTCATGATTTCACGAGATTCGCCCCACGCAATAAGCTTCTCCCAAAAGCTTGCCTCTTGTATGCCAACAAAAATTTCTGCATTAAGGTTGATGTTCTCCCTTTGATCCTTTCTAGCCTCCCGGACCTCCTCCTTGTACTCGTTCGAGCACTCCATCTGTTCAATAAAACTCTGCTGGTACTCATAGCACATCTCCGAAACAGCGTCGGTACATGACTTGTTCTTCGCCCACTCCGTCACGAGTTGCCCGTGAGTTGGTGGATACAAAACAACTTGCGAAACAGAAGTTGTAAGAGACTTCATTTCTGACATCATCTCTTCACCTAAAGACTGTCTGCGCCAAATTGTCGCAAAGGGGAATATCAGCCCCTTCTTCTTTAAGTCGGCACTCAGCTTTCCTATAGTATGCAGCACCACAGGCGGCTTCGTTCCTCCACCTTCATACCAAGGCTGGTTCCTGACAATCGAGTCAATCTCCTTGAACACAATAGCTTTTGCAATGCATTCTTTAAAGTACATTTCATTACAAAAGGCAGGATTTGCATCCCACGCCTTTTCGATAGTCCCCGCAAACGCAGTGAAGCACTTTGCTGCGCCACGCTGTGCGACATGCGGCTCACCCTCCCATGGAGTTAAGAACTTTGCCAAGTCAGTCTTTGTAAACATTTGATTTCTGGGATTCAGGCTTTCAAATTCTCTCTTCTTGGCATCTGTCAACAGACTCTTGGCGTTATTGTATTGGCCGCGCATTCTTTCGTAAAACCAGAGGCTCGTTTTGAAATTACCCTCTCTTGCGGGTGCGACAATTCTTCTAGAGAATTTTTCCATTTCAACATGATAAGGGTGGTTCGAAAAGAAATCTGCATCACTAACTTTGTTTTGACTATTGGAAAACCTTGATATTTTTGGAACTACAACTAATGCGTCGCTTGCTGGCACAACAGACAACTTCATCTGAAGGAACACTTTTGACACATCGGGGGCAATTCCCCTTCGCCACTTCTTTTTGCAGTAATGGCTCATGTGATAGATCGACGCCATTGTTTGACCGCCGTTTACTATCTGAAGATTCCTGATCTCTTTCAGTCTAAGGCCCTTGTCGCTTTCTTCAACCTCCAGCGCTTCCGCAGTTGCAGTAAGTCCGTTGTTGTAGCAAAAGAACATATCTGGTTCTTCAAGTATTGTTGACTGTATTCCTTTATTTACTTTTCCTCTAGCTTGAAGAAAGACTCTTACATTCTGCTCAAGTAATCTTGTGCCATAAGCATCATATATGTCTGACAGAACCGTTCCTGGCATTATTCCCAAATATGTTTCAAATTTTCCCTTTGAAATCTCAGTCGGCAACACATGTATTTCTCCGTCAAAATCGCTCATGTTTATCAGTAGTGGCTCGCGCTCGCCAGCTTGAACGTTTATGCTTTCAAGTCTATGCAAGTCCCAGATGTTTAACACAACTGGAGTTTCAAGCACTTCGGTGATTTTGAAGCTTTTCTGATTCACTCGCTTGCTAACTTGTCTGTTTGTAATCAATGTAATGCGCACCTTTAGAACGTTTGACCATTGCCCTTTGATGGTGTTCGCCAAGCCAAATGCTTCACTTGACTCCTCAAGCTCATTGATAAATTTTTGCGAGTGCGCTTTTTCGATGAAATTAGTGCATCTCCTGAGAAGTGTCTCGATTTCAGATTTGGTTATAGTATTGGGAGCTTCTTGGTCGGCGCTATAGTCAACCAAGATAAGTTGAACAATCCCGTTTTCATCACTGAGATTTCCACCGTACCCATCAACCTGTATGCCAGTCTTTCGGAACTGAGCATAATTTGCCTCTGAGATGTCACCGAAGTCAACAAGCATTGCAGTTATAGTGTCAAAGAAAGCCTCCTCCTGCATTACGCGATTTGCATCCGCATATGAGACGACTACACTTTGCAGCTCCTTATAGTATTCACTATTTGACATTTATCATCCCTTCAAGAATTGATACATCGTACTCAAATGGCTCACATGCTCGCAAGGAGAGATTGTAATTTACCTTCGTGATTCCTTGTGGTAATCGAGATGCCTCAATCTTCGGAAATGCTTCGGCTACCTCGAAGATTCGCGGCTTGCTCCACGTCCAGTGATAGTCTTGATAATCCTGCTCGAACGAAAAGCCATAAGCAAACAAATGCTCATAGAAATTTTCAATCAATTCAGGATGACTATCTTCGAGAGAATCAGAAATGTCCAAAACCAATTCCGTCAGAGTCATCGCTCCTTCACTTCCCGGCTTTCCTCGCTGAAAGCCCAAAACAAAGAGCCAAAGTAACTCTATGTCACGATTATCGAGCTGGTACTCTGAAGAAATTTTTATCACCGGTCTTGCATCATTCAAGTGTGATTTTACCTCGACAGCATGTTTTCCCCACGCGAAATCTTTTGGATTGCCAAAAGGCCCCGTCCAAAAATTTATTGCATGGCTCCACCCAAGGCTCACCGACAGCACATCTTTCAAAAAGACCAGCTCTGCAATAAGACCTCTTTGCAACTCGTTTGAGAGGGCACCGTCACTTTCCCCTCTTAGAAATCTGTACCAATTCCATAGATACGAAACTGCCCTCCTTTCGACTTCACCAGAATTACTCACCTCTTCCAAAGATTGAATGAGTCCAATGCAAAATTCAAAGAACACTTCAGTATAATTTGCCTCCTTGAGCAAAAAGGTAATCGTTGTCCCGACTTCAGAATTGTGAGCTATCCTAGTTTCAAGCTCCTTGAGACTCGGAGGCTTATACTTCTTACCGTGTTCATAATCACACTCAATTAGTATTCCCACATTTCCGAACAGATCGACTATCCAGAATATATCCCACCTTGAGTCGACGTTTATCAATCTAGAACTATAAGATTCAACGCTATCTGGCCTTATTAAATCATCCCAAGGAAAACTTCTAATAGTCACATCTTTCCCTTTCGATGATGCTGTCATCTAAGATACTGTCCCCAAAGTGCTTTTGGAGCTCTCTTTGATAAATAGTATTTGCTTTATACATTACTGTTTTCACCTTACGTTTAGCGTCTGGGAAGCTTGCACTCCATGCGACGACAGGCTTATTCTCTTTGTTGCAAGGATTTCCACCATTAAATTCAAGCAAGTGAACCACTAGCAGAGGTCTAGTCCTCATCAGTCGATAGCACCAGTCTGGATAGGATTGTTTTTCTTCTTTTCGAAAATGCTCATCAAAAAATTTCTCAGCCTCAACCTCTTGTCTTTTTGTCAGTGCAACAGATTCGACTCCACGTGAACCAATTCTGCGCTTTACTGACTCAATTGTGTTTTCGTCGGAAACATCGGCCATCGTTCTTCTTTGGCAGACAATTGATAATGAACCCGTTAAATCTTCCACCAACCTTGATGTCACATCACCTCGTTCAATACTTGGGAAATAAATATCCCACATTGCCAATTCGTCATTCTTGCCACTCCTAATGTAGTCAATAATTAGTCTGGGGTCTGACTTCATGTCAGTGGGAGAATTCTTGAACGATTGAAAAAAGGGTACAACGTGATCGTATGGAACATTGCGAAACAGGTATCCGTTTCCCAAATCTTCAAAATCTACAAGTTTCGTCAAATTGCTAGCCAATTTTTTTGCGGCAGCGATATTATCGTCAATAGACTTCGTATCTCTGCGCAAGCGTGTCGACTCAACGAAGCTGTTCGCGAGCCCAACCTTTACAACTAAGTCGTCCGATTTCCCCATTTTGTTCGCTGCAGTGATCACCAAAGTATTTGGATCGTGTCGGATTTTTAGACCAAATTCTTCAGGGGTGGCATCTTGACTTTGCATGAACATGACTTCGTCTCTCAGTTCCAAAATTGATTCTGCGACATGTGTAAAGTGACTCAAAGCTTCTGCGGTCATATAAATTCGGCACAAATCCTCGTATCCATCACGATACCCAAACCAGCGTCCCATTTGCATCAGGGTATCGTACATAACGGAAGTTCTTAAATAATAACTGACAACAAGCCCTTCAAGAGTCAACCCTCTTGACAATGACGTTCCTCCAATGGCAATTACTTTTTTCCCAACCCCATTAAAGTTCTGATAATCTAGCTTGTCACTTGACTTGCTATTTAGTACTGCAATTTCCAGGCTGGATACCGTAGACCAAAGTGACATAAGAATGTCTTCCCATTTCTCCCCGCAATTCTTGTACAAATTATTATAAGTCTCGTGCAGTGAGCGGAGGTTGTCGTCACTACATGCCATATCCCAAGGCAATGAAGAGTACACTTTACAGCTGTCTGCCAGCTCTGACACATACATCATCACTAGCGTACCGATTCTTTTCTGGACATCAACAAGCCTTGACGCGTTAATCATCATTGACGAATGACTTTGCGCCTGCCCACGGATGCTTCGCATTGTGGTGGCAATTATGAACGCCCTGATTGCTTCCGTGAGCGAACACGGAAGATGCGTTGGTTGAAAATTCTTTGTATGCTTTGGAGGAATTATTAGTGTGTCGCCATCATTACGGACCACGTATTTATCTGGATTCTGCAAGAATATTTTTTCTGCACCAAAATAATCAGAAGGTGTATCGAGACTGTAGATGAAGCTTCTTGGAAATAAATCTCCATTTAGCATCTCATCATCAGTATCAGGGTCAATGAAAATATTCGCGAATGGTGTTGCTGTATAACCCACATAAGACGAGTGCTCAAATTGTGCCAGCAAAGTGCGAATTGAGCGGTTAATCGCAGACACCTCTTCTTTAGAATACCCAATGTTTATTGAAGCATTATCAGCTTCGTCATCAATTAGGAGCAATGGAGACTCAATTCTCTCATTTGCTCCGTGAACATTGTTCATCTTCAACCAGTCTATGAGGTTTTTCAATACTGCAACATTCTTCTTTATTACAAACACGTAAGGCTCGGGATGATTTTCGAGATCTACTCCAATCGATTTTTTAATTTTGTTGAAGTCCTGCTTTGTATTAGTCCAGGAAGATGGTCGGCGAGTCACGCTGGTGTGAATCCGCCCTACACCAATAGCGACACTCCCCTTAACAGCAATGCCTCCGTCATGGCGGGCACTGTCAAAGCCAGTGAAGCCTGCATCGATTCTCATTTGGGTTTGGCTACGGAGATTATCTTGGATTCCAGCAATAACAATAATTACCCTATACCCTGCATCAGCAGCCTTGCAGATTAAACCTGTGTAGTTTCCAGTTTTCCCTGACTGAACATCCCCCATAACTAAACCGACTCGCTCCCATGAATCTTTTCTGTTGGGGTCACCGCAAAGATTCAAAATCCTGTCAGTCTCTGCATCAAGCATTTGAATGACTCTAATAGGTAAGCCGCTTCTAAGCGTGTACTTCTTATAGCGCTCCCAATAATAGAAATCAATTGCTTGCTTTGATTGGGGAAGCCATGAATCTTGAGCCTTATCATCAAGTGCATATCCAACACTTTTCTCAACATTTATCATGACCAAGAGCTTTCGCCTTGCCAACTCTTCTTCACCTTCAGTCAATGCTATATCAAACATCGGTGCCGCTTCTAATGCTTGATCAATTGCCAGCGCGAGCTCCTCTTTACTTGGAAGCCTATCCCTTACTAGCGGAGATATTGTAACCATTTCAATAAAATTATCAACAGCAGATTGATTAAGATCATTTCTCGACATCTACGCATCCTCTCACTAAATTCTCTACCAATCCAAAGTTTGAGCGGTATGGTTCTGTCAACTTCATGATTTCTAGAATTGCATCTATATCTTCGTATACATCTTTTAGGGTGGGAAGGATCTTTTCCACTGCTAAGCGAACGTCACATTCATTCATTTTGGCAAGCTCGATTCTTTCTGGACTTGAGCCTATATCAGAATAAAGTGAATCAACTGGTAACCCAGCAGCAATAACTTCAAGTACGTTAGAGAACTGCTTCTTTTGACTGCTGTTCAGTTCAGATTCAAGTGATTTAATTACTGGATGGGCGGCATTAATTCGATAGGAAATAGTGTCCTGTGCCTTAATTTTTTGCCACAACGTGAATTCTTGATTGTCGATTGCAACTCCGCGGTTTTTATACACCCTCTTCGAAGGTGCTCCTAAGGTGTCTACAAGCCCACGCAATCTTTCTGCAATCGCTTTTGGTGGACGTGCTGACGATTTCATAATGTTTATTTGCCAGTCTTCGTCCATTGTATTAGGGATATCTATTTTTACCCGTGCAAGTTTGAATAGATCTTGCTGCCTTACTAGCCTAAACCATGTTCCCCACAGAATTAGCCTTCTTTCGCGATAAAGATAGAAGCCTTGATTCTTTAAATGCCCCTCTTTTCTAGCCATTTGATCCCACTCTGCACGCGTGACTTTATTGTGGTGGGGTAAAGTAAACGCCTGAATCGTCACATTGCCTTTCCCACTAATCGGGATTGTCTCGATAGAAGTTTGTTGTGTGGCAGGATGCTTTGCAAAAAAAGGATTGGACGGCTTAAGCTCATTCTCATTAATCAGTATTTTTGCCTTAAGATAACCCTGTTCCAGTTCGAGAAAACGATGAAACACCAATTCGAGATGATTGGCTGCATCTGAAAGAAGCCCTGCTAAATGAGATTTAGTCTCCGCCTCGGACCCTTGCTCAACTCTGTCCATTTTGTCCCAGACAATTAACGTCCCATTATGACCCAACTCTTCGAATCCGAGCAG
>WRBW01000002.1 GCA_009784345.1 Coriobacteriia bacterium
CGGCCATATGGGTAGCGGTCCTGCCGGTGCAGCACTGCCCATGTTTATGCTTCTTGACACTGAGAATGCTACGCCCTTTACTGGTGACACCCTGCATGGATTTGGCAAATTCGGCACAGGTAACGGTGGCGAAAATGGGGGCATGCAGGTAGACAAGGGTGTATTGCAGGCTCTGGTAGAAGAAGCAGATCAAATCGATACCACCCTGTATACAGCAACAACTGCCAATAGATTAATTGTGGCGCTCAATGATGCTCGAAGCATTCTGTCAAATTCAGCCGCGACACAGTCTCAAGTTGACTCTGCAGAAAGTGCTCTTTTGGGTGCCATTGATGGTCTCATCTTGCTGCCGACAGAAGAGCTTCAGCCTGGGGAGACATACCTCATAAATATTGTGCCGACAATGTCAGACAATTCTGGAATCGTTTCCGGTTTGCTCGCGCCGCTCTACTACTCACAGGCTGTAGTCGAAGTGGGAGTAACGAGTAATACGGTGACTTTCTTCCACAGCGAACACCCTGTCATCCCAAGCCCAGACGGTGACCTCCCTGCGGGACCTACAGATGTCTTTGGCTATCGTTATGATCCAAATCAAAGCCAGGTGCGCCCACCGGCAGCAGTGATGCGCGCCGCAGGCGATATTTTGAGCACTGAAGAAGATGTAAGAGCTCTGACGGTTACATGGCCAAACCTGAGCCTACCTCTGTTCATGACGATAGATTTTGTTCCTGGAATGCCCACTGACTTTTTGCCCGCACCCACCTTTATGGTGCTGGATCAGAGTACGGCACAGCGCATGACTGTTCACCCTTTCCCTGAATTTATTGACGCTGGGGACAATGGGCAAACTCAGACTCCTGCAGACAAAACAGCATTGGTGGCCCTGATTGCACAGGCAGAGGCGCGCAACCTTTCGCTCTACACAGTCATCACTGCTGACCGCGTGCATGCTGCACTAGGCATTGCACGATCGATTGCTGCAGATCCATCTGCCGAACAGCGCCAAGTCGATGATGCTCGCACAGCTTTGCAGGTCGCGCTCAACGGCCTGATGGAGCGCCCCACGGGTCAGCTTCAGGTTGGACGCAGCTATTTGATGAATATTGTTCCGACAACCCAGGAAAACAATGGTGCTATTTCTCAACTTATTGCGCCACTGTACCATCAACAAGCAGTTGTCGTGGTGAATAGTATCGGTGCAAGAACTTCAGCAACCGTGACATTCTTTCACAGCAACACGCCCATCATCTCGAGCCCAGGTGGAAGCTTTAGATCGCCTGCAAGTGATGTGTTCGGTTATGCATTTGATCCGACGCAAAGTCAAGTGCGCCCTCATCAGTCAGTGTTGCGTAGTGCTGGAGAAGTTCTCAACGCAGCAGGCAATGTTCGTGCCATAACTGTAAATTGGCCAGACATTAGTAGACCACTTTTTATGACTATTGATCGTGTGCCCGGCATGCCAGCGGAGCTGCTACCAGCACCCACCTTCATGGTTCTGAACCCTGCAACGGCTCAACATATGACACAGCATCCTTTCCCGAGTCTTGATGGGGGAGGCTGGCAAGCAGGACTGCCTGGGTCGGTAGACAAAGCAGCGCTCCAAAACCTTGTCAACAGAGCAAGCAGGGTTAGAAGTGCAGACTTTACTACAGTAACTTTCAATGCTCTGAGAACTGAGCTTCAGAATGCTCGCCGCGTGCTTAATGACGGCACGGTCGAGCAGCGTCAAGTAAATGCAGCCCGCACTGCGCTGCAACGTGCCTATGATGGCCTGGTTCGCCGCTCTGCGAGTAATGCCATCGATATAAACAATCTGCAAGACGGACGCTATACCGTTCGGGTAGACTTCTGGAATTCACTCCACAATCAAGCATCTATGGCAAATGGAGCGCTGAACAGCAGGGCAATCATTGATGTACGTAATGGACGCGCGACCATGTCGGTTGCAACAAATCCACTGAGCATCACAGGCATTGTTACTCACCTCGGCACTTTGCAAGTTAACGGTCGCAACGCGACGGTTGCTCAGCGCAACTTAACAGGTGGACGTCCCAGCCAGTTCAGCTTCCCGCTGCCCAATAGGAATACCTGGCAGCCCGTTAGGCTGTGGATGGATCCAGCAGTAGAGGTTATGCCGCTAGCTGGGCAAGGCATTTCAGCGAGACTGCGCATTAACTGGGATACTATTCAGCATGCTGGTGCCGGTGCAAGACTATCTGGAAGTACCGCAGTAGTAACAGCAACTTTGGCTGAGCTAGAGGATATCGAGCGTACGGCAGAAGAAACAGACGAGGTCCTACAAGAACCCGTCCTGACAACTGAGGTCGAAGCCATCGATGCCGTCACGGGCGAAATCGACCGCAGCGACCTAGCCCGCGGCGAAGAAGCCGACATGCGCAACGCCGGCATTCCTTGGTATGGCTGGACAGCCATCGGCCTTGGTATAATGGGCGCAGTCGCAGGGGCCTGGTTGTTCCTGAAGAAAAAAGCCCTTCGAGGAAAGGTCCAAAGTGAAGGTCCACAGAACTAAAACACGAACCCTCTTTTTCATATGCATGCTGCTGCTGGGAGCCTTAATGGCTCCCACGGCACTTGCAGGAGCCGCAGAAACCCAAGCCCTGCAGGCAGTGCCTTCATACGTCAACCCCATCACGGGGCAGATTGAAGATGAAGGCCAAAGCCCCGAGCTGGGTCAGGGCATGAGCGAAAACCTGGTTTTGGCAACGCCGGCAAGCCTGCTGGTCGATGCTGAAGGCAGCATCTTTATCACCTTTCGCGTGGGTCTCGTTGCAGAATCACAAGACCTGATTGTCCAGCTGCTGAACGCGGACGGCACCGTTGACCGCACCCTGCCCTACAGCATCGTCGAAAACCACCCGGATGAAAACACGCAAGACATCCGCATCATGGTTCCCGACCGCGAGCCCACCTTGCGCATCTCGCTGGTGTCCATTCCCATGGGCCGCGAAGTGGTCTGCTTTGCTACCTTTGCCCCCGAAGGCGAGGCGGTGGAGGTGCCCATTGCTGAAATCGGTGGCGAAGTCGATGACACCGCCATTGTCATTCAAGAAGCAGGTGATGAGCACGCCGGTATTGCAGAAGAAGATCGCGACACAGCTCTGAACTTCCTAGCCTTTGCTGGTGGATTTCTGGTGCTGGCAGGTGCTGGGGCTGCGGTAGCTTTCCTTCGTAAAAAGAAGTCTGACGACGCCTAGGCGCACATCGTCATGTGAACCGCCATGTTAAAAGGCTACCGAAATTTCATCCTTATCTGTTTGTCCAGCGCGCTTGCCTTTGCGGCAGGCGCGTTTGCAATCTCGCAGATGGTCGACCAGTATCCGCAGGGCACTGACGGTCCGCGCATCGTCACAGGTCATGAGCGTGTCGTTGCCACCTCACGCGCCATAGTCGAGATCATGGACCGCCTCAATGTCGACGTCATAGGCGTGCCCCAAACAGAGCTTGAAGCCTCTGATCGCTTCTACGGTGCGGTAAACATTGGCGGCTCGATGAATCCTGATATGGAAATCATCCGCTCGCTTTCATCTGACTGGGTCTTTGCGCCGCGCACGCTTGAGAGCTCACTGGGACCGCGCTTTGAAGCCGCACGCATCGATGTGGCCTTTCTTAATCTGCGCAGCATCGACCACATGTATGCTGCCATCGACGGGCTAGGACCGCTACTCATGCGCGAATCAGAAGCGGCAGAACTGGAAAAGGACCATCAGGCCTTTTTGAGCCAAACCCTCGAAGACTTCAACTTTGAGACGCCGCCACGCATCCTGATTCTCATGGGACTACCTGGCTCCTATATGGTGGCGACAGAGAACTCCTACATTGGTTCATTGGTAGCGATGACCGGTGCCATCAATGTCTACGAAGGTGAATCAGGCGAGTTTTTGACTATCAACACCGAAGACATGCTGCAGCGTCAGCCAGATATTATCTTGCGCGCCGCGCACGCCCTGCCTGATGACATCATCGAAATGTTTGACAAAGAGTTCGCAGAAAACGACATTTGGCGTCACTTTAGCGCCGTGCAAGACGGACAGGTATTTGACCTTCCGCACGACCAGTTTGGTATGAGTGCAAATTTCGAATACACGCGCGCGCTCGAAACCCTGCGTAGCATCTACGGCCAATAAGCCTTATTGACTACTGCGAGAGCGTTAGTTCGATGGACGCACTCACCCTAGAGATCTTACGCGCGATAAAGACAAAGACCACTAGGGTCGTTGCCAGCATCGTGACAGTAATCGCAGCCAAAACCACCAGGTTGAAGTAGACTTGCGTGGGGTCGATAATAATCATCAGGTAGGTCATTAGCACGCCCAGCACCAGCCCAAAAGCAAGGCCGGTGACCACATACAGCATGACTTGGGTTAGGATGACCTGCACGATGCCGCCTTGGCTGATGGCGAGTGCGCGCAAGACGGCGTATTCCTTACGCTTCTGGTTGATGTGCGCGACCAGGGTATTAAACACCCCCACGACAGAGCACAGCAGCAGCACACCCGTCACGACAATCACGAGCGACCACATTTGGAAAAAGGTCTGGTCAGAAGCGGCAACAGCTGCGCTATAGCTGCCTAGGCTGAGGTCGGGATAATGCGCCAGCACCTGGTTGAGGTGGCCCAGTATGCCCCCTTCATCTGACCCGCTGACATAGACCGCTTTCACGCTGGTGAGGTCTGTGTGCGTATCGAAAAAAGGATCCGCAGAGTTTGCTACCAGCCAAAAGTTGGGACCGTAGCCGGGGAAGTCACGCAGGATTTCTGCGATAGTAAAGTCTTGCTCATCAATGGCTGGCTCCTGATCTTCGGGGTAGTCATCAGACACGGGGGCGGCTAGGTCGCTTACCCGGATGGTCAGGGTGTCGCCAGGACGCAGGTCATAAAGGCTTGCCATTTTCCATGATATAACGAGATCATTGTGCACCAGTTTGAAGTCGCTTGCGAACTCTTCAAGCAGGCCCTGCGCCTGCATTTCAGCGAGGTCTGCAATCAGAAAGTCATCTGTCAGGTGGTCGTGTCCCTGCACAACATGTAAGATTTCTGTACGCGCGCTATCAAAGCCGGGAAAGAGGTTTTGTCTGACAATACTGGCATACTGCACTGCGGGGTCTGACAATAGATCGGCGCGCAGCTGTTCTGAGTCGATGCTGCTGTCATCACTTGCTGTGCGGCTCAGCACAAATTCAGTAGGAAAGTACTCTTTGAGATTTGTGTGCTCCCCGCGCCTGACGGTTTCTAAGAACGTTGTTCCAAAGACGGCGCTCATGATGACGGCACTGACCAGTAGTATCATGAGCGCACTCTTGCGGATCTGCGGGACCAGGTTCTTTACCGCCAGAAAAGAAGTCGTGCCGATGGCTTTGCGCAAAAGGGGTATCAGTGCTTCCAGCACGCGGGGCATGACAAAGGGTAGTAGCATAAAAAGGGCGGCAATAAGTAGTGGTGTCCCGACAAGCACCGTAAAGCTGTTGTCAGGTATGACGACTGCTCCTGCCACGGTTGCGTGGTCTGCCGTCAAGACATTATCGAGCAGACTCAAGGATATAAAGGACAGGCCAGCTAGAAGCAAGACTAGGATGGCAGCCTTTCTGCCACCGGTGGGCGGTCTGTCGGCATAGTGAGTCTTCGTTTGCACCTGCGCTTCAAGCGGCAAAGACAGTCCCATCCGAAGCACAGGATAAAGCAAGATAGCCTGAATAAAGATGATGCACAGCACTAAGACTTGTAGTAGCAGCCCTATATTGAGATCAAAGCTGCTGATGCCATAGATTGAAGAGAAAGAAAAAGCCTGTTCGAACCACAGGCGCGAGCTTCCAAAGACCGCTAAGGTCAGCAAGAGCCCTAGACTCGTACCAACTGCGGTAATGACTCCCGACTGTATGGCGCCAATGCGTGCCAACTGCTGGGCAGTGGCTCCAATAGAGCGCATGGCTGCATATTGCTTTTGGTTCTTTTTGTGCAGAATGTCAAAATTTGAAATAGCTAACAGGCCACTGGTTAAAAGGGTCAAAGCAGACAGGGCTACGATGAAAGTTCGCAGGGGTTCGAGGTTGCGCTGGGCGTGCTCAAATTCTGCGGCTAGCTGTCCTGCCCTCACAGGGTCATGAAAGGCGACGCGGTCCTGTTCTGCGCGGATTTGTGCAATAGAAGTCTGCGTGTTGGCAAAAAGGTTTGCCATCGTCAAGACCAGTGCAATCGACAGTGCCACGGTCAGAATTGATGATGCCGTCAGCAGTTTCTGTGCCCTGAAAAAGCGCAGGGCCACGCCACTGGTCGAAGCAATCATGCCGCACCTTCCAGCAGCTTCTTAAAGATACCCAGGATGTTTGCCATGTCATCAGCAGTCTTTGTGCAGACATACTGGTCAACAATGTGCCCGTCGTGAAAGAACAGGATGCGATCAGCGTAGGCTGCCACACCGGGGTCGTGGGTCACCATGATGATGCTCTGGTTCAGACGCTCCTTGGTAGCAACCAGCACCTTCAAAACATCCGTCGAGGTATTGTAGTCCAGATTACCCGTGGGCTCATCTGCCAAAATAATGGGCGGGTCTGCTATCAGGGCACGTCCAATGGCCACGCGCTGTTGCTGCCCACCTGACAGGTGGCTGGGCAGGTGGTCACGCCACTTCTTCAGCTTCAGAAAGCCCAGAGTCCAGTCCAACTGCTCCTTCATGCTGTCCGCGGTGTAGCCCTGCAAAATCAGCGGAAGGGCAATATTTTCTTCAGCCGTCAGGTCTTCAAGTAAATTGAAAGACTGAAAAACAAAGCCGATGTTGCGCGCCCGATACTGGGTCGCATGGGGCTCGATAAACATCTGGGGGTCATGGACGCCCTCAACAAGGATTTCACCCGCATCAGGCTTATCAAGCGCTGCCAGTATATTGAGCAGCGTGCTCTTGCCAGACCCACTGGTGCCCATGATGGCAAGCATTTCGCCACGTTCAAGCTCGAAAGATACACCCTTCAGAGCCTCGACCTGCTGCTTTTCATCCACGTAGGTCTTGCTCAGATTTTGTACTGAAAGAAGCTTCTGTTCCAAGGTCGTGCCCTTCCTGTCCGCGAAGCTGGAATCAGCCTAACAGTGTAGCAAAGGGGTTTGAAGAAGAAGTGGAAGAAAAGAGCTTGGTGCCCCCTGGAGAATTCGAATCTCCGGCTCCATCCGGAGAGGATGGCGTCCTTGGCCGCTAGACTAAGGGGGCAATGAAGCTATAAAAAAACCACGACCTGCGTGGCAAGAGGGTTTCTGGTGGGCCGTGTAGGGCTCGAACCTACGACCAACGGATTAAAAGTCCGCGACTCTACCAACTGAGTTAACGGCCCGTACCTTGCATGTGTGCACCACAAAAAGAAAGTGGCGGGAGTAACGGGACTTGAACCCGCGACCTCTGGCTTGACAGGCCAGCACTCTAACCAGCTGAGCTATACCCCCACACATACAAATGCTGCCACGAACACAGCGACTAGCTATAATACCGACTTTTTCAGCCCTTGTCTAGTCCCTCGCACATGCACTTACATATTTTTTTAATTTTGCTTTCATGTCCTTTCATCTCGCTTTCATCTTTCTTTAAGCTTTCTTTCATCTTCGCTTAAGACCGCGTAAAAGTCGCCCTGCTAGCCTACAGTACCAAGCCGCAGTTTCTGCCCGCTTTTCAATATCTGGCGGAGTGCGTCCACGAAAGGAAGGTTGCCCATGACAGAGCGCAAGAGACTCATATTAGCCCTCGTATGTGGCCTCATGGCCGCAGCCTTTGCGGCTCTGTTCCTGTGGGCGCAGGCACAGTCTGCCGCCCAAGCACACGAAGAAATCATCGAAGGCTTCGAGGGTGGTGCTCGGCGCGTACTGGTCGCCCGCAATCGCATCGAGGCAGGCACCTTGTTAAGCAGACGCCTCTTTGATGAGCAGACCTGGCCTGGCATGTGTCTTGCTGAAGGGGCGGTGGCCGCTGAAGACTTCAGCTTAATTGATGGACAGCGATCGGCAAGTACCATTTTGGCGGGGGAGGCGCTGTCTCGCCTACGTGTCTTTGACCAAAAACTACCCCTTGATCTCTTGCCAGAGGGCATGGTGGCCGTATGCTTGCCTGCAGATGACGTGCATGCCCTGGGTGGTCAGATTCTGCGTGGAATGCAGCTGACCCTCATGGCGCCACTGTCTGATGGCAGGGTAGTCGAACTTGCTCGCGGTATTGAAGTGCTTTCAGCTAATACCTCTGCCGTCCAGATGGGTTCACAGATTGAAGGAGACATCTCCCAGGGCACAGATGATCAGCCAGCCTCTTTCTTGTCGGGCGCCGTTAGTACCAGCAGCGTCACGGCTAGTAAGGAGTCGCTTAATTGGGTCACCCTCGCCATTCCCTCCGCGCAAGTCGAGCAAGTATTGACTGCCTCACGTGCGGGAACGATTCATTTTGTCTTAGCAAAAGATGCTGCTGATGGCAGCGCTACAGAAGGGTCTGAGCATCATGAATAGCGCGCAAAGCAAAAGTGCTGCCCCTCTGCTGGACGTACTCACTCTGGTGAGCTCCGACAAACGCTTTCCTCTTGATTTGACTCAACTGATGTCGTCAGGCGCGGTTCGCCTCGTGCACACTTTTCGCACGGGTAGCGAGTGCCTGCGCTCTTTGAGCCTTGAAGATCGGGCAGCCACGCGGGTCGTCATCATCGACAAGCTCGTGTCTGACATTTCACCGGCAAACCTCTGTGACGCCCTTCGGGCCAGTTACCCATCCCTCAGTGTCATCCTGGTGTGTGAAGCAGATGAGGTCGAAGGTGTTCAGCGTGCCATGCTGGCAGGCGCCAAGGCTACCATTTCTCGCTCTGCTGGCGTCGGCGAGCTCCAACGCACACTCGAGCACCTCATGGATGCAGCAGTGCACAGCTCCGGCCAGCAGCCGGTGTTTTCCCCGGCCACTTCTGGTCAGCGTGGGGCCACGTCCCATCATGGGCACTACGTCGATGCCGCGCAACACCGTGGCGTGGTCGTACCCATCATGGGGGCAAGAGGCGGCGCCGGTAGGTCGGTGCTTTCAAGTTCGCTTGCCTATTTGGCCGCGCAGGCACAAATCGATGTTGCCCTGATAGATTTTGACCTTCAATTTGGGGACCTCGGCTTTCTTTTTGGCTCAGAATCTCCTGATTTATCTGATTTTCTCGAAGACGTGGCTTCCCCCAGTTCTGGTTCTGCAGGCTTTCCTGACGCGAACCAGCTTGGGCTGGCAGCAGCTGACAATTTGCATAAATACGGCAAGCAGATCTCTTCCCATCTGCGTCTTTATGCCCCGCGCCCTGTGCCTGAAAAGACGCAGACGATGGCACAGCTGCTGCCAGCCGCACTCGATAGATTATGTCTGCAACATGAGCTGCTTATTATTAATACCGGTGCCTACTGGACGCTCTTTCACGCAGAACTGTTGGAGCACAGTGACCTTGCCGTCTGCCTTTTTGACCAAAGCATTGTGGGAATTCGGGCTACGACTCTGTTTCGAGACCTCTGCAAAAGGACGGGTATTCCTGCCTCGCGTCTGATTTCTGTCATGAATCGCGCTACCACCACGGGACTGTGTCCCGCGGAGGTCGCACAGGTCCTCCAGGTCGAGAAAGTCTTTCGTATTCAGGATGCAGGCCCTGAGCTGACCGCTCTTTTTGACAGCGGTGATCTGTCAGGCCTTGATGCGCAGGCGACCTTCATGTCAGAGCTGCTCGAGATCCTCACAGAGCTCGCAGTACACAGCGATCTGGTCATTCACGACACCCTGTCCATGCGATATGCCATGCGCAGGGAGGGTGGGAACCGTCTGAATCGCGATACCAACAAGGGAAAGTCTGGCATGAATGCGAGCCCCTTTGCCAGAAAGGGGTTGTTTGGTCGTGCGTAAAAAACTCGAAGAACTCAAGGCTCAGCTCTATACGGTTCTTTCGCCAGAGTGCATCGCGGACATGCTGCGCGATGACACAGACATGGCTCGCAAAGAGGTCGAGGAAATACTGCGCCGCCTCGCCACTTCAGGCCCGAGCCGCGTTGCTTCGCGAACTCAGCGCGATCGCCTGATTGCACTTGCCGCAAGTGAAGTGCTGGGACTGGGTGTCATTGACCACCTGCTTGCAGACCCCAGCGTCACCGAGGTCATGGTCAACGGGCCAGACCAGATTTATTTCGAGCGAGAGGGCAAAACCCTGCTGTGCCCTGACAGCTACGCATCAGAGGAGCAGCTACGCACGACTATAGACAGAATCATATCGCCTCTGGGGCGCAGAATCGATGAGCAAAACCCCATGGTCAACGGTCGTCTTGTCGCAGGACATCGCGTAAATGCCGTCATCCCACCGATATCACTTTCTGGGTCAGTTCTAACTATTCGCAAATTTAGCGAGAACACCCTTTCCCTTGAGGATATGGTGCAGGCAGAGTGCGTCCATGGTCCCGTAGCTACGCTGCTGTCGTGGGCGGTTGCTGCAAAGCAAAACATTGCCGTCAGTGGCGGGACGGGCAGTGGCAAGACGACCTTGCTTAATGCCCTGTCGCTTGAAATCCCTAGTGGCGAGCGCATCATTACCATCGAGGATTCTGCCGAGCTCAAGTTTTCTCGCCACCCCCATGTTGTAAGGCTCGAGGCGCGTCCTGCAAACCTCGAGGGAAAGGGTGAAATAAGCTTGCGTGACCTGGTGATAAATAGTCTGCGCATGCGCCCTGATCGCATCGTTGTGGGTGAAGTGCGTGGTGCCGAAGCACTTGAAATGCTCCAGGCCATGAACACAGGTCATGACGGATCGCTGACCACCTTGCATGCCAATACGCCCTCCGAGGTGGTGACGAGGCTCATTACCATGGTGGGTTACGGAGTAGAGCAGTCACAAAGCCAGGTAGAGTCCCAAATAGCGGCAGCACTTGATTTGATTGTGCATGTCCAGCGCTGTTCTGATGGTTTGCGCCGCATTGTTGAGGTCGCGCAGATGAGCAGACGAGACCATGGCGGAAAGCTCAGCTTAGTCCCTATCTATCGTTTTGTCCAGACAGGTAGTTCTCCGGGTGGCAGGCTCGAGGGTGAGCACGTCCATAGTGCTGAGCCCAGCTTTGTTTCGCAGCTTGAGTCTCAGTGCTTGGCAGGAGCAGAAGAGATTGCGCAGTGGAGAGCTGTCGTCGATGGTCAAAGTGCGGACAAGGAGGCTCTTTATGCTTGAGAGCTCTTTTACCTCTGAGCTGGTGCGCTGGGGATTTTTCATTGCAGCCTTAGTGCTCTTCAGTCTTACTGCAACGCTGCTTGCAAACGCTCTTTTGCTCGCACTGCGGCGTGCTCAAAAACGGCATACCCTCACGCGCCGCCTTCATGAAAGAGTGGATGATGCCAGCACCTCGCAGAATGAAGACTCATTATTCAGGCGCGCCTTAGCACCGCAGATGGCCCTTGCTCAGCAATTGAATCGCTTTAGCTGGGGCAAGAGAATCCTTCGCCTAATGGAAAGAGCTGGCCTCGGCGACAGAGTCGAGCCCTGCCTGCAGTGGTGGCTTCTCTCGATGCTCGCCATGAGCACCGTACTCTTGCTGGTAATGCACTTTTCTGTACTTGCTTTGTCGGGAGCTCTTCTTTTTTGCATCATGACGCTGGTGTATCTGCAATCGCTTGCTGATAAGAGAAAGCAACTTCTGCGCGCAGGGCTTCCCGACATGCTTGATGAGCTTGCGCAGTCTCTGCGAGCCGGGAGGTCACTGCCTCAGTCATATCGCCTCGTCAGTGAGGCACAAGGGCCAGAAAGCGCTGTGGTCGATGTGCTGCGGCGACTTGATGCAAATGCGCAGCTCGGCAGATGCGCAGCTCGCGGACTCAGCAAGCTCTCAGAGCTTCGTGATGTGCGAGAACTTAAGTCGATTGCTTCTGTTATAGAAATAAGCTCGCGCGTTGGTGGTAGTACTCCGGCCCTTTTTGAGCAAAGTGCCACGACCATCAGGCAGGACCTTATGCTGAACAACAAGCTTCTGGTGCAAACGGCACAAGGGCGCAGCTCAGTTCGCTTGGTGGGTGCGGTGCCCTTTGTGCTCATTGGCTTTATGTCCCTGCTCATGCCTGGCTACCTTTTGGCCTGGCTCTCGACCCGTGGAGGACAGCTTCTCTTTGCCCTTGCCCTTGTTCTGATCGCCCTCGGGTTTTTCTGGGTCAGAAGTATTGTCAACATCAAGGTCTGATGAGGGAAGGAGCAAGCTCATGACAAGCTTAGAAATCAGCGTTATCTTCGCCCTACTGTGTATACTTGCCGGCGGCGCAAGTATATGCATGCTTGCTCTCTGTGTGCTGAGATCGGTCAATACTCCTCGCCGCAGAGCCCTGCGCAAACTGCAGCTCTTATCGCAGGCGAAGGGGGCGCAAGCAGAAGCGGCGCAATCGACTCATAAAAGACTCGCTCCACAGCTCTCTGAGTTCTTGATAGCCCTCTCGGGCCTGCCCATCATCCGCCTCTTGACGAAAACTCTTGCGGAAAAGATCGAAGAAAAGCAGGCACAGGTACTGCGCGAGAGCTGCATGAATGACTTGCCAGAGATGGTGGACATCCTGTCGCTTTCCATGGGCGCTGGGCTTTCTGTTGACCAATCTTTCGAGTGGTATTTGTCGAGCTACGACACTCCTCTTGCAGGACAGATCAGACAGGCAGAGCAGGCCTATCAAGTGGGGATGCTCTCGCGCATAAGAGCCTTCGAACAACTGGCACAGTCACTACAAGAAGAGGCAGTTTTGCGCTTTGTAAATGCCCTGCGGCAAGCCTTTACCTTAGGAGCACCCCTCGGTCCTGCCCTTGCCGTGCTCTCGCACGAATTGCGCTCCTATCGAGTCGTTCGCATAGAAGAGCGCATCGCTAAGACTTCGGTAAAGATACTGGCACCCTTAGGGCTCTGCATCGTTCCAGCGGTTTTGATACTACTCATGGGCCCCGTGATGTCTCAAGTCATGGCCGGATTTGCTTGGTAGACGCAGGATTAGAAAAAAAACACATAAGAGAGAGGAAGTCACATGAAGAACCTTATCGACATTTCAGTAGGACTGGCGAGCTCTGTTGCCGGCAAGCTTGCACAACTGCCCGCAGCCTTTGTGAGGAGGGCTCAATCTGATTCAGGTCAGGGGGTTTCCGAGTACATCATTATTCTGGCGGTCATTGTCATTGCCTGCATTATTTTGGCCGTTGCCTTCCATGGACAGCTTGAAAGCCTGTGGAGTTCAGTGACCGGCAAGCTCGGTGCGATTCCCCAATGAGTTTTCAGGTGATGGACGCGCTCCGAAAAATGATTATGAAAATACGGAAAATCACAGCTCATATGCGGGACGACAACGGTCAGGCAAGTACCGAGTATCTCATTGCAGCATCCGTTCTTTTGGTGATTATTGTGCTGCTAGCTGGTGCTGCTAATTACTTTGGGGGTGCCGACAGCAGGCCGCGGGCTCAGGCCATCAAGCGGGCGCCCTATACGCCCCTAACGAGCGAAGGGAGTGGCTTGCAATGGACACGCGACCTCTTGGTTCACTGACCGCTAAAGTGCGCGCTCGCAGCAGGAGGCAGTGGGGCTGGAGAGATGATTCTGGTCAGGCTTTGGCAGAGCTTCCTGTGGTGGTCATTCTGGTTTGTATTGTGATTATGATGCTCCTGCAGCCTGTTGCGACTCTTTATACAAAGATGGCATTGGGGCAGGTGGCTGCTTCAGTTGCCCGGGTGGTAGCTACTGAAACAGCTGATGTTTCAGGCAGCAGAGAGATTGCCTTGTCTGCCTATGCCCAAGAAAAGCTGGAGGGACTGCCTGCGGGTGCTGCCTTTCGCGTGCCAGGTACAACGCGCGTTCATATTCAGGGAAACGCACGGTCTGAGCTCATTGAGGTTGTCGTGTCGGTGCGCCAACAACCGCTACCCCTGATGGGTTTACTGGTCGGAGCCGGCATGCAGGGTGATCTTGAGGTGCGGGGACGCGCACGGACTAAGGGCGCTCAGGTGGGGGTGGTGGGAAGTCCCCGCGGCGCCCCCCAGAGCTTTGGCTATGTCAAACCTTAGGCGCAAAGAAGGGCGCATATGTGTGAACGTGCCTCCGTGCCCGCACATGAGGGGAATAGGAATGTCATGAGTATGTCATGGTTCAAAAACGATGAGGGGTCGACATCGCTTACGGTGGTCTTGGGAATCACCCTGAGCCTCGTCCTTTTGGCGTCGTCAGTGCAGTGGTACTGGATAAACTCGAGTTCGAGCGACATTCAGAGCGTGGCTGACATCAGTGTACTTGCAGCCTCTGATGTTACGGCTAAATCAGTAATGTTTGTCCAGGCGTTGGACGCGATTTTGATGACGGCAAATCTCTTTGGGCTGGTATTGTATGCGCTGACCATCGTATCAGGGGTGAATATTAGCCTCACAGGGGGTGTTGCGGCTTTGGGGGCTTCAGCCTTTTTTGCGCGCCTTTTGCACTACAACAAAGAGTATGCAAAGATGCGGCGAAGCTTAGCGAAAGAGTTCTATCGTCTTGCGAGCTGGGTCAATGTTGCGACCCCCTATCTTGCGGCCGGTCAAGCCTATCGCGTAGGGGCTGAAAATGCTCAGCATTTAGCACCTTTCAACGACACGAGCTATCTTGCGGTAGCAATACCTTTTCCTGTAAAGGGAGAGCTGAGTTTGAGCGACTTTTCTCATGTTGAAGAGGGGCTGCACCAGGATATCAGCGAAGCGGCAGAAGACAATGCTACTTCAGCAGAAAAGGTTAAGAGCCTCGAGGACCAGATTGAAAAAGCCATAGATGAGTGCTTCAGGCTGGATGTTTTTAAGCCTGCCGGTACGACGCGTCCGCACTGGGACCCTTTGCGTGCCATAGATGATTTTGAGCGCGGCTGGAAAGAGCAGAGAGATGAGGGTGCGACGCGCCAGTCAGACTTGCGACCTCTGTCCGGAAACGACAGCCATCGCAGCCAGCTGCAGCAGATATTCGATAGCAGTTATCGTGACATTGGAAATAAGCTCGACTCCGAGGTCGGTGGTGTTTTAAGCCGTGCCCGCAGTTCAAAGGCTGCCAACTGCGCCAACATGAGTGCCTCGAGCCTCATGGCTTCACATCGCCAGACGCGCATATTCATGACGACGCTCGTGTCAGGCAGACCCACTGCCTACCACCTACGTTCTGATTGCCGAGGGCTGAGCAATGCAGGCGAAACAAATCCGCATAGGATGGAGACCGTCATGGGTGACACAGCGCGAACTCCCTGCCTTTTGTGCAGACCGCCGCACTGGCAGGCGATTGCAGCCTGGGAGGCTCAGCTGGGTTCTTATGTGCAGTCGTGGAACGCAGAGGCTGCTGCCCTGCGTCACTGGTACGCACTTAAAAACAGTCTCGAGTCAGAAAGAGAGGCCATCGCAGATCGCAGTAAATCGGCCTTTGATCAGCTCCTCAAGGATGCAAGCAGTTATCTGCGCGGTGGCAGACTGAGCTACACGCCTGCTGGTGCCAGGGGACATATCTGTGTTGTCGTTTCAACTAGTCAGCGCAACTTGCCTACTTTTAGCCTGCCTGGATTGACAGATTCGGGCGACGTCGTGCTGGGGCATCAGCTTGCTTTATCAGCCGCTCGGATGATGCCGTCTGAAAGCGAATCGACCATACCGCAACTTTTATCTGAATCTGCAGACGCAGCACCTCAGGCGCAAGAAGGTCTAGGAGCCGTGATGGGAACCCTCGTCAATGGGGGACAGCCTGCTGGCCCAAGCGGACTGGGCTCAGGAGCCCTCTTTGCCTTAAGTGTGTGGGGCAGCTGTCTCGAAGTGTACACTTCTGCCCACTCTGGCCTTCACAACTTTGCAGCAGGTTTACCCTTGGGGCTCGACACCCTTGCGGGAAAGTCCTTGGCATCGCTTGAAGAGTTGGCGCGCGTATCACCACCTGATTTGCGAAGACCCGTGCCGACGCTTGTCAACACAGCCGAAGTTGGTGACCTGAACGCCGCAGGCATTGAAGGGGGTTTCGCACGTTTTTTGGGCTCAGCAAAGAGCGCCTTAAATGAGACGGGAGCCTTCACACCAGCGGGCATGGCGGCTCAAGTATCGCGCCTTCTTGATGAGCTCGACGATGATCTAACAGCAAAGATTGACGAGTATGCAAGTATCACGGTCTTAGGAACAAAGGTGCCCCTGCCATTTGGCGAGCCCGTTCAAAAAATGGCTGCCACAGCCTTTGCGTCCCTGCGCAGCAGAAGAGAAGAGCTCTTTGCTGCTTTAGGCGGCTGAGAATTGTGAGATACGTCTTTCTCAAAGACGAAGAGGGTCAGATGACAACAGAACTTGTCATCATCATGCCCGCCGTCTTGCTCGCGCTCGTCATAATCGTAAATCTCGGCATGTTTTTTGCCGAAGCGGCACGCTTTGACCGTATTGTCTGCGAGGTTGCGCGCATTATGGTGACCTCAGCAGTCGATCCGTCTGTCGCAGCCAGCACGACGCTTCATGATTCACTGAGTTATCCGGCGGGAAAAAGGGGGCCATACCGTGCAAGCGTTGTGGTGTCCGCGCGAAATGAGCTCGGCCTTCAGCCGCGCACGCTCCAGTTCAGGCTAGAATACGAGCTCTTCGGACTATCCTTCCTTGCGCAAACTGGAATTGCGCATTCGCCCGTGTTGCGTAGAACAAAGACGCTCACGGTTTACTGGAGCAGCGGCTTGTAAGGGCTCTGGCAGTAATGGCTTGTAACACGGCAGCACAAAGAGAGGAACAGCATGAAGATCAAGACGGTGAGTACCTTCTATGCACGCATGAAGGGTCTCTTGGGAACCAACTACTGTCAGCTGGACTTTGACGCCCTTCATTTGCTTCCCTGCAAGGGAGTGCATACCTACGGCATGAACTACCCGCTCGACATTGCCTTTCTTGACAGGCGCAAAGTGGTCTTATCTACCCAGCGCTGCGTCGAGCCTAACAGGCTTTGTGCAAGTCCACGAGGGACCCACTCTGTTGTAGAGCGGCCAACGAGCCCCTTGCCCTGGCTCAAGGCAGGGGACCGTCTGTCTTTAGACGCAGGCGAAATAGCTGCGATTTACTACGCAGACCAATCGGAGAATTGAAAGAAGGAGAAGTCATGAATCTCATGAAGACCTGCCCCATTTGCAGTGCAAAGGCCGTCAAGGGCGCCCGTACCTGCTTTGAGTGTTTTTATCGCTACTCTGATCAGTCTATCCGAGACGTCCATCCCTCGAGTTTTCTTAAACAAAACGGCCCTCTGAACGAGAGCAATTCAGCGCTTAGCATGAGCGTGCAGGCACGTCGTTGACGTCTTCGCTTTGACCCAAGTTGAAACGGTGTTGCGTCCACCATATTCCCGCCTGTGATAAGGATTCGCCAAGTGAACACCTTGTCTTTATGCTTTCACCTGCTAAAGCGCACATATAATCAATACTTTCGTCATTTATACGTAGCGACCTGCAATTTTAATAAAATCCTGCTATAATATTTCGAATGTTCGGGAACACTAACAGGGTAGTTTAGGGAAGCACGCAACACATGGAAACAATTCAACCGGTTCAAGCGGTTACGCGCATCAAGGGAACACTCGAAGATATGAGGGGCGACTTTGTTTGCATTAAGGCAAACCTTGGTCGATCAAAAATTCTCGAAAGGCACGGCAGAATAGTGCAGGCACATCCTTCACTTTTCGTCCTCGAAGTTCACGAGAAACGTAATCGCAAAACGCAAGCATCGTACCAGTATGTCGACGTCTTGACGGGGTCTGTCGAAGTGCTGCATCATGAAACCAAGGAAACGCTTTTCCCCTGGGTAGAATTTTTGACCTAGTCTTGAAGATTGCGTCTCCTGCAAAAATCAATCTCTCGCTTTCTGTGGGAAGACTCCTCCCGCAAGGCTATCATCGTGTCGACTCCTACGTACACCTCATCACTCTTGAAGATACGCTCACGCTGACTCAGGCCGAAGTGTTCAGCTTCAGCTCAAGTACGGATTTAGGTATACCTGACCATAGAAACCTTGCCGTGCGAGCCATCAAAGGTATGGCAGACATCTACCATAAAGAACTGCCAAATCTCTGCATCCACCTCGAAAAGAACATCCCCCACGGAGCAGGACTCGGCGGGGGCTCTTCAAACGCTGCGGCGGCAATATATGCGATGGCCAGCCTGTGGAAGCTTCCATCAGACGACCCTCGGCACCTCCAGCTTGCGCAAGACCTCGGCTCAGACGTGCCGCTTTTTTTGGCGCCGACAACGGCAAGTATCATGACAGGCACGGGTTCGACCCTGAAAGAGTCACGCATGCCCATCCCTGACATGCCGCTCTTGATAGCCATGCCTCCTGGTGCGCACAGTCCAACGGCGCAGGTCTACCAGACTTTTGATCAAAATCCCGTTGATGCCCACGACCTGCAAGAATGGACGAATAACCTCGAGGCAGCGGCCATTGCCGTTGCTCCTGAAACAGGAAGCCTGCTTGCTTGGCTGCGAGGTCAAAAAGAGGTCGAGATTGCTCAGGTATCAGGCTCGGGAGCATCATGCTGGGCATCCACTGGCTCAACAGCAGATGCAGAAGACCTGCACCTCCTTGCTCACAAGGCGCGCGAACAAGGCTACTTGACCTTCGAGGCCACAACGGCCCAGGTAGGCATCCGCCAGCTTCTGGCCTAAACCTGCGCCAGCAAGAATTCGCCCGTACACGAACCCTTAACAGCCGTATAATAGTAAAGATGAAAAACAATACAGTGAACGAATCAAGTGCCGTAGATGCCATCATACTTGCAGGTGGAGACGGTAGTGTCATAGATCCAAAAACCGCCGTCAAGGGCATGGTCGAGGTAGCAGGAAAGCCCATGGTTCAGTGGGTGCTCGAGGCTCTTCGCCAGTCTGTGCACATACGCCACATCGCGGTCGTCTTACCTCCTGATCAAAATGTCAGTCCCTGGGAAGCACTTGCAGACCACGTTGTCGAAAACGATGGCCAAGTATCGGACAACATTCTGGCTGGCCACCGAGCTCTCAATTCTGATGGGCTCATCATAAGCGTGACTTCTGATGTTCCGTCGCTCACTCCAGAGGCAATCGATGACTTTATCGAGCGCACCATAGCGCGTGATGTACAGCTGTCCTATCCCATGGTGCGCGAGGCGGCCATGCTGGAAGCTTACCCTGGCAGCGAGCGCTCTTTTTTCAAGTTGCGTGAAGGCAAGGTCACGGGTGGAAACGCCATGATCCTCGATTCAAGGCAGTTCGACCAACTGCGCGAATTGGGTCAGGAAATTTTTGAGGCACGCAAAAACCCCTTGCGTATGGCAAACATGGTGGGCCTGCGCTTTGCCGCTAAGCTGGCAACGGGCAAGCTCTCTACCGAAGATATCGAACAGCGCGTCGGCAGCATTATCGGCATGAAGTGTGCAGCACTGATTGTCGACCACGCAAGCATCGGAGCCGATGTCGATAAGCCTGCAGACGTCCTCGTGGTCGAGGCAAAGCTGACGGCAGAAGGTAGGTTTAACCCCGGCGGTCTTGCGGAAGAGAACAAGGCGGGGGAGTAAGCCCATGGTTGTTGGTTTGGGCGTTGACATCGTCGAAATCGAGCGTATTCGCACAGCCCTCGAGCGTAGACCGCGCATGAAGCAGCGCCTCTTTTCAGAAGATGAGCAGTGGTATTGCGAGCACAAGGCGCGACCAGAAGTTCACTATGCCCTGCGCTTCGCGGCAAAAGAGGCGGTTCTCAAGGCCCTCGGCACCGGTTTCTCTGGTATGAATTTCCACGACGTTGAGGTCGTTCGTGACGACAAAGGTCGTCCCTACCCAAAGCTTGAGGGCAATGCAAAGGCCTATGCTGAACAGATGGGCATCATCGAAATGCATCTGTCACTGTCGTATACCCAGACAACAGCGGTTGCATCTGCTGTTGCCCTGACCAGTGATGCGCGCCCTGCTCCCAAAGACAAGCCCTCTACGCGTGAAGAGCTTGCTCGTGAATTCAAAGAGCTGCGAGCCATGCTCGATGAGCTTGACCAGCGCGATATTTCCGAAGAAGGCAGCGAGGAGGACGGCGATGACGAAGCATAGACAGGCCTGGCTTGATATTGATCTTGCGGCAATTAGAGACAATGTCGCAGCTTTTCGCAGCTTTCTTGCGGCAGAAAACCGTCGTGCGGCCGCGGCTACAAAACGTGTCATTAAGACTCCCGCCATTATGGCGGTTGTCAAAGCAGATGCCTACGGACACGGAGCAGCAGCCATTGCTCAGGCTGCAACGAATGCCGGCGCAAGCTGGCTGGGTGTTGCTACGGTAGACGAGGCGCTGTCACTGCGCGGTGCAGGAATCACCGCCAACATCCTCCTGTTGTCAGAGCCCCCCGAAGAAGCCCTGCCAGAGCTGCTTGAGGCAGCTATTACCTGTACCGTTGCAAGCACTGATTTCCTGCAAACACTTGCAGGCTATGCCCTGCTGGAGCATCGCGAAATTAGCTATCACTTGAAGGTCGACACCGGCATGCGCCGCATTGGAATTGCAGCGTCAGATGCGGTCGCAACGATTCGTGACGCTTCCCAGTATCCCCTGCTCAAGATGGGCGGTATCTTTACCCACTTTGCCAATGCAGATGTCGCCCGCGACTGGGATACCCAGCAACAACTCGAGACCTTTGCGGGTATTATTCGAAGGCTCGACGACCTCGGCTTGCGCCCGCCGCTGGTACATGCCTGTAACTCAGCAGCAACCCTGCTGCTGCCTGCGGCACACTATGACATGGTACGCATCGGCATTTGCCTCTACGGGCAACACCCCTCTGCCGACACACAGAACCTCATCGAGCTGACCCCCGCCATGAGTGTGCGTGCTCAGGCGAGCCTCGTCAAGCCCATCGCCATGGGCGAAGGAGTCGGCTACGGCCTAAGCTGGCAAGCGCATAAGCCCATGAAGCTCGTGACTTTACCCCTGGGTTATGCAGACGGCATTCCGCGTCTGTGTTCGAACAAGATGAGCATCCTCATCGATAAAAGTGGTACGCGCATCGAGCAAGTTGGGCGTGTGTGCATGGACATGCTCATGGCTGCAGCAGAAAGTGGTGAAGCTCTTGAGGCAGGCGATGAGTTCGTTTTAATGGGTGCCCCGCGCAGGCTATCAGAGGCAAGCCAAGTGCGCGAGCTCGTCAAGAAGGCGCGTACTCAGCGCTACGGCAAGCCACAGAACTACATCAGTGCCGATGAGCTGGCCCATCATGCACAGACTATCAGTTATGAAATCTTGTGTGGACTGGGCAATAGGCTTGAAAAAGTCTATCGCAATGCCTAGTCAGCACCACATGGTGCCCGAAAGCGGCAAGACGGTAAAGGGTATGGACCCTCTCCGCCACCTTGGTGAAGGGGCCCGTGATTGCCAGGCTTGTGACTTAAGTCTGACGCGCACGCAGGTCGTCTGGGGGCAAGGTCCAGGCAATGCCGCAGTCATGATAGTAGGCGAGGCTCCTGGCAAGCAAGAGGATCTGGGTGGGCAGCCCTTCAGTGGTGCGGCTGGCACGGTTCTTGACGAGTTTTTGGATGCGGCGGGTTTGCCGCGCGAAGAGGTCTTTATTACCAATGTGGTCAAGTGTCGGCCGCCCCAGAACCGCAATCCGCACAAGAGTGAAATCAGGGCCTGTCGCCCTTTTTTGCAGCAGCAACTTGAACTAATAGAGCCGCGTTTGGTGATAAGTTTGGGCAACTATGCAACCCGCGAGCTCATGGGACTTGGTGACGGGATTAGCGAGCTGCAGGGTCAGGTAATGCCCTTGCAGGTGGGAGGCTATCGCGGGAGTGTATTGCCGCTCTATCATCCTGCTGCTACCCTGTATGACCGTAGCAAGAGAAAACCCTTTTTGGACGCAGCCATGGTGTTGCGTCTGTACCTGGCCGGCAGTGATGCCCGTGCCTCAGAGACAAGAAACGACCTAGAGTGAGGAAAGCGTCCATGAAGCAGCAGGTATTAACATCGCTTGACCTAGTCCAGCTGACCGCCGTTGGTAAGTGCATGGGGCAGCACCTTCAGACCGGTACCATCGTCGTGCTCAGCGGTGACTTGGGCACGGGAAAGACGCAGATCAGTTCTGCGGTGGCGCGCGGCCTAGGGATTCGTGATGCCATCACCAGTCCTACCTTTGCCATTATGAAGCAGTACCTGCGGGGCAGAGTTCCCTTCAATCACCTAGACCTCTATCGCCTCGAGACCCCCTATGAGCTTGATGACTTGAACTTTTGGGATCTCGTAGAGCGCGACCACAGCAGCGTCACCCTGATTGAATGGGGCGAAATCTTTGATGCGGTACTGCGCGTCAGCGATTTGCAGATAAAGCTTGAAGTTGAAAGCGAGTCTTTACGCAAGCTCACAGCGATTGCTCTGAGTCCGCGCGGTGAAGCCCTGCTGGCGAGCTGCTTTGGCCCGGATGACGATGGCGCGTCAGATGAGTCAGCTGCGTTAGCTTCAGCGGAACTGACCACAGAGGAGGCCTAAATGTCACAATACCTGCTGTGTTTTGACACTTCGACCGATGAAATAATTATCAGTGTTGCCCGTATCGACGCCGACGACCAGCAGCTCCACAGCGTGTTCGAGCGCAGCTACAAGGCCCCGCGAGCAGCCAACACCCAGCTGCTGGACCGCGTGGACGCAGCGCTGAACCAGGCGGGTGTTGCACGCAAGGAGCTCTCTGCAATTGCGGTCGGGACGACTCTGGGCTCCTATACCGGCGTGCGCATCGGTATCGCGTGCGCCAAGGGCATCGCCCAGGGACTTGCCATCCCTCTGTACGGTTTGGACGTCGTGGAAGAGAAGCTCGTTGACCCAAACCACCTGCTCGACCTTTTCTGCGAGGCCTATTCGACTCAGAGTGGTGACCCGAGCAGCGTTTTACCGCACTACACCATGCTGTCTTATGCAGAAGAGGCTGAACGTAAAGAGCACCCCGCTCGCTACGATCGTGAAGCGCAGCAGCTGGCTGCGCAGACCGTGCAGCCTCAGACCTATGGTGCAAAAAGCTATCGGCATCTCATCAGGCCCCTTGAACCTCTGGTCATTGACCGAAATGCGCCTTCTGCACCAAAGGCATCCCTGCTTTTAGGGATTGAGACCTCTTGTGATGAAACAGCGGCAGCGGTCATGAAGGGCACACGCCTGCTGTCAAACATTGTGGCATCGCAGACGCAGTTTCATGCCCGCTTTGGTGGCGTCGTGCCAGAGATAGCCAGCCGCAAGCACAGCGAGGCTATCGTTGCCACGGTCGAACGTGCCATGGATGACGCCGGGGTAAGCCTTTCTGATCTCAGCGGAATAGCCGTTACGGATTGTCCAGGCCTTATTGGAGCCCTGGTTGTGGGTCAGGCTTATGCAAAGGGTCTCGCCTGGGCATTGCAGATTCCGCTTTATGGCATAAATCACCTCGAGGGTCATCTTTATGCGGTGGCCATTGACGACGGGACTGATGAGGGTCTACCTGAACTGCCGAGCCCGCATGTGGCGCTCATTGTATCGGGAGGACATACCGCACTGGTCTACAGTGCGCGGCCGCATCACTATGAAACTTTGGGTGAAACCCTTGATGATGCAGCTGGCGAAGCCTTTGACAAGGTGGCAAAGGTGTTAGGGCTGGGCTATCCAGGCGGACCCATCCTTTCAAAGCTCGCGGCTCAAGGCGACCCTGCAGCCATTGATTTTCCCCGCGCCATGCTGCACAGCAAGGACTATGCGTTCTCGCTTTCGGGACTCAAGACAGCGGTCATCACCTACATTCGCGACACAGAGGCAAGAGGCGATGCGGTCAATATTCCCAATGTAGCTGCGTCATTTCAGCAGGCTGTCGTCGATGTGCAGGTGGCAAAGGCCGTGCGCGCTGTAAAGGAAAAAGGTGTGAAAGACTTTGTTATGGCCGGCGGCGTTGCAGCTAATCCGCTTTTGCGCGATTCGCTTATTTCCGCCCTGGGCAAACAAGGGGTGAGGGTGCACATCCCGCCTCTGAGGTACTGCGGGGACAATGCTGCCATGATTGTGCGGGTAGCCGTCGCACGCCTGCAAGCAGGAGAGATAGTGGCCTGCGAACTAAGTGCCGATTGTAGTTCAAGCGCAGATCTGAGCACATCAGATACTGCAACTCAGTGTCGCAACACCTAACCTGAATCGACACGTATCATATACGCTTACGATTCAGAACAGGTGTTGCTCCTTGATTTGCAGCATCTGAAGCACTCAGCGAGCACTCAGTGAGCACACAGTGATTTGCAGCATCTGAAGTTGTTAGGGAAAATAGAATAGTTACCGCCAATTTGAAAGGAACACAAGATGGACGTACTCGGCAAACTAAAGCTCGTTGAATCAGAACTCGCCTCAATACTTCAGAAAAACGGCATCACGATGCCTAAAACTGCCATTGTTTTGGGCAGTGGCTTGGGGGATGTGGCTGACGCCATTGTGGAGCCCTTTGTGGTCTCCTATGGTGACCTGGCCGATTTCCCGGTGTCGACGGCGCCTGGCCATAAGGGCCGTTTCGTTTTTGGCAAACTGGGGGATACGCCCGTTGTTATTATGCAGGGCCGCGTTCATTACTACGAGGGCTATCCCATGAGCGATGTCGTGTTGCCCGTACGGGTGCTGGCGCTTTCAGGCGTTGAGAATTTTGTGCTGACAAATGCCGCAGGTGGCCTGCAGGACGGCATGCAGATTGGCGACCTCATGATGATTACCGATCATATTTCGACCTTCGTACCTTCGCCTCTGATAGGTCCCAATGTTGACGAGCTGGGGCTACGTTTTCCTGACATGACCCACGTATACGATGTCGAATACCAGGATATTTTGCGCGCAGCGGCTGAAAAGACCGACCAAAAGCTGCTTGAAGGCATTTACGCACAGTTCACGGGGCCTCATTTCGAGACACCGACTGAAATTAGACTCTTTGGTAAGCTCGGTGTTGACGTTGTTGGTATGAGTACGGTCGTCGAGGCTATCGCCCTGCGTCACATGGGCAAGCGCGTGGCGGGCGTGAGTCTGGTCAGCAATATCGCGGCTGGCATGAGTGATGAACTGCTGTGCGGCGACGACGTCATCGATTCGGGCCTCATTGCAGGACCGCGCATGACCGCGCTTTTGACAGAAGCTGTCACCCACTTTGCCTAAGGGAGTTTTCATGAAAGCAATCAGATACGACGGCACGCAGGCGCGCTTTAGCGCAGACGCCCCTCAGCCCACGCCCCTATCGGGCGAGGCCTTGATTCGCGTTGAGCTTGCCGCCCTGTGCAATACTGACCGCGAAATCATGGCGGGCTACGTGCCCCACTACAACAACATCATGGGTCACGAGTTCGTGGGCACCGTCGTTTCCATCGAGCAAGACGCAAGCACCACCCCGGCTGATCTGGCACTGGTGGGCAAGCGCGTGGTCGGCGAAATCAACCTGAACTGCAATCGTATGGACTGCCCCATGTGCAGCATCGGCCGGACCTCACAATGTCCACAACGCACGGTGCTCGGCATTCACGACAAAGACGGCTGCTTTGCAGACTACATTACTCTGCCAACACGCCTCTTGCACGCCGTTCCTGACAGCTTGCCCAGCACGCAAGCCGTTTTCGCAGAACCGCTGGCTGCTGCCCTGCGCATCACGGAGGTCACGCATATCTCGCCCGACCGCCCCGTGGCACTGCTGGGCGACGGACGCCTTGCTTACATGAGTGGGCAGGTCCTCGCCCTGACAGGTGCACCCCTGACGGTCTTTGGTCTCTCAGAAGAAAAGCTCAAAATGTTTGAACCCTTTGCTGCAGGCACGCGCCTGCTGGGGCAGTCGACGCAGCCAGACTCAAGCCCTGTGGCGGAGTCTGACCAGCAATCCTATGAAGTTGTCGTTGATGCTACGGGTCACCCCTCGGGACTTTCGACAGCCCTCGCGCTGACACGCAGCGGGGGAACGCTGATTATGAAATCGACCTATGCCTCAAATGTTGAGATCAACATGAGTGAAGTCGTTGTGCGCGAGATTAGCATTCGCGGCAGTCGCTGCGGCCCCTTTGCGCCAGCGCTGCGCTACCTTGATCGCGGTCTCGTCAAGCTACCAGAAATCGAAATCCACCAGCCAGCACAGTTCGAGGCGGCCTTTGCATCGCATGCCTTCAAGGTCGCGTTGGACTTTTCTGGGGACTAAGGTAGACTAACAGGGTCGATTAAACTCAAGCAAAGGGATTTCCATGCTCAAAAAGCCATTTCTGTTTCTGCTCGCCACCTTGATGTGCCTTAGTCTAGCCACTGCCTTGACGGGCTGCACCAAAGAAGGCGACACCGTTGGTAACATCATTGATAAGACCATGTGGAATCTGGGTGGCTATCCCAGTCAACAGGAAATTCGCGATCATCTCGAAGCAAAATACGGTGAGCCCTTTGATATTCAACTTCTGAACTCTGGTTCGCGCTTTTTTCAGGGTGCAGCCTTTCCTGTTTCTGACCCCAGCCTCGTCTTCAATCTAGAGATGCATGACAATGATGGTAACCCTCTGCCCATTGACCAGGTGCGCGATGACTTTCAGGCACGTCTTGCAGAGCGTATGATTGCGCAGCGCGCCGAGCCCATCCTCGTCAAATGGTTTGGGGATTACGAAATAGCAGAATTCCGCGTCGAGGTAAGTATCTTTGACAGCAGCGATGATGTTGACTGGCATCTCGCACCCAGCTTCGACTGGCTGCCCTCTAACGGGCTTGAGGCACTAGCTGCACAGCAAGACATCAGCATCGATGTCACGCTTCATCTGACTATTGAAGACAAAGAAGTGCTTAATATGATGACGCAGTCCGATTATCAGCTCATGGCAGAAGAAATCGTCGAGCAAGGAGATGTACCATTAAGTGCGAACCTGGTGATTACTGCTGCAGATGGGGGAGAGAGTGCGCCCATTGATGTCGTCTGGACCGTCGCTGACGGCGAAGTCACAGCCGTCACTGTCAGCCAGTAACGATTGAGAGCTCAGCGTTTGCCATTCATCGCGTCCTCGCGCGCATGGCTTACGCCATTATGTGTGCGCTGCGGAGTGCTCTGAATTGGCATACACCTCACACTAATAGCCAGACGAACCACTTCTGTGTGCACAGGTGCAAATTGGGATGCCCGATGAGGTACCAATGCGTGTAGCTCCGGCTTCAATCATGTCGATAGCTGTGTCGCGGTCGCGGATGCCGCCAGAGGCCTTGACCCCCATGGGTACTCCTTGATTTGATGCGCCAGCAGCGTGGCGTGCCATGAGGCCCACCGCATGCAGGCTCGCACCCGTCTGACCACCTTCAGCCATTCCAGGCAGAAGCATTCCTGTCGACGTTTTAACAAAGTCTGCACCAAAGTCCCAGCAGAGATTGCAGGCGCGTACGATTTCATCGTCTTCCAATAAGGCTGTCTCTAAGATTACTTTCAAGATGGCACCCGCGGCGTGTGCTGCATCAGCCAGTGGCTCGATGTCGTCGCGCAGCATTTCAATATCTTCTGCACGTAGGGCGGCTATGTTAATAACCGTGTCTAATTCCTGCGCTCCATTAACGAGCGCCACCTGCGCTTCTATTAACTTAGCCTCGGGCATGTGGGCGCCTGTGGGAAAACCAATGACGGTGCAAACCTTCACCTCACTGTCTCGCAGCAAATCGGCGCACAACTTAACCCAAATCGGGTTTACACACACGGCAGCAAAATCATATTCAAGTGCTTCAGCGCACAACTGACGAATATCAAGCTCCGTAGCATTAACTGCCAAATTAGTATGATCAATAAACTTATTCAAATTCATGCTTACCTCTTGCTCTTGTCGTAAACATCGCCTAGAGCCCTCGGTGCCATATTCTTCTTGCCAAACACTGCCAGCAGCACCAGCGTCACCACAAAAGGTGCCGCCAAGGCCAGATCCAAAACAGCAGCACTGGCATCAAAGACGGGTAGCAAGTTAAAGGCGGCGCTGCGTGTCAAACCAAAAATCAAGCAGGCAGCGAAAGTCGGAATAATCTTCCAGTTACCAAAAATGAGCGCTGCAATGGCCAGGAAGCCAAAGCCCATGTAAATCGCCGGCGAAAAGTTTGTCGATATCGAATAGGCAAAGCTCATTCCACCAATACCAGCCAGTACACCTGATATAACAACAGCCCCAAAGCGCACGCGACTGACGTTCACGCCTGCCGCGTCCAGCGCCTGTGGATTGTCACCCGCAGCACGCACTCTCATGCCAAATTGCGTCTTATACAGCAGATACCAAAAGAAGGTTGCGACGACCAGAATAATCAGCATGAAGGGGTAGACGCGCGTGAAGGCCGCCCCCAAAATGGGGATGTCCATCAGGAAGGGGATGTCCCAGCGAGGCGAGGTCTGCAACATGAAGCGCTCTGATGCCTGTCCAAAGAAGTTTGCATTGATAGTCGAGGTAAAAAAGCCCGTCAGTGCCACAGAAAGGATGTTTATGACAACGCCGCTGATGACTTGATTAGCCATGAATTTGATGCACAGTACGGCGTGGATGACGGCAAACATGCCGCCTCCGATAGCTGCAAAGAGGAAGCTGAAATACATCGGCAAATCTGAGTGTGCCGCAAAGAGTCCTGCGGTTGATGCCACAAAGAGCGCGCCCACAAAGGCGCCAAAGCCCAGTAGTCCTTCAAGTGCCAGATTTACGATACCGCTGCGCTCGCTGTAGATACCGCCAATCGCAATAATCAACAGGGGCAGCGCAAAGCTCAAGCCGTCAACGAGGATAGCAGCATAGTTCACATCGAGAATACTCATGCGCCATCACCTCCCTTCGAGCCTGCAGCTCTGTCAGCGGCTGCACGGTCAGCGTCAGCAATCATACTCTTCTTGTTTTCGAGCCATGATTTCAGGTAGCCACCGCAGGCAGTGAAGAGCAAAATCATGCCCGTAATGAGGGCGGCAATTTCTTGACGGACACCCACAATAGAGCTCATGTAGGTGGCGCCTGTCGAAAGGGTCGCAATCAGGGTCGCTGCCAAAACAGCACCCAAGGGGTGCGCATTGCCCAGGAAGGCAACGGCAATGCCGTCAAAGCCCACTGATGGCAAGACATTGGGCGCAATAGAAGGAACGCTTGCCAGATAGTGGGTTACTCCTGCAAGACCGCCCATGGCACCAGAGAGCGCCATGGCAAAGACGACCGTGCGCCCAATCTTTATCCCGGCATACTGTGCCGCCTTGGGGCTCTTGCCTACGGCGGTCATCTCGAAACCTTGCCTTGTCTTCGTTAAGAAAAACCATAGGACAAAGGCGGCAATCACAGCCAGCAAAAAGCCGACGGGCAGCCGGGCACTTGCTTCACCCAGATGGACCGGGTCTGTCAGAAGGCGCGCATCAGAACTGGCAGCACGCATATTGCGTGAAACAGGGTCGTGGTAGTTGAGCTTGATGATGTAGGCCACCACATACATGAAGATGTTGTTCAACATGATGGAGGACACGACTTCATGGATGTTAAAGCGATACTTGAGAAAACCTATCAGGGCTCCTGCGAGGGCTCCGACGACCACGCCAATCACCAGCACCAGGGGGCGGGCTACGAGGGCGTCCATGCCACTGTAGCCAACAAAGACGGTCGCGATAAAGCCTGCCAGAACCATCTGGCCGGCAATACCAATGTTGAAAAGGCCACAGCGTAGGGCAACAACAACACCGAGGGCAGCAAATAACAATGGCGTCAAAGTCGTAGCAAGGTTAATGAGGTCAGTAAGCTGTGACTGTCCGCCACCATAGTTTGATTTCGCAAACCAGCCGGCGCCCGCAAGAATCGAGCTAAAAACCTCAAGGGGGTTATTGCCAAAGGCCAAAATGACGACCGATATCACCAACAGTGACAGCAGAATCGACAGCAGCGGTATGGTCAGTGCCTGCCAGCGCTCTGCTCCCAGACCCTTGACGACCATGCGGGTGGCATCATCAAGCGCCTTGTTAAAGCCATGCAGTGCTTGCCTGCTTTGTTCGGGCAGGTGGTCTGTTTGGTCGGGGCGCTGTGGTGCGGATTTCTTGCTACTCATTGCCCGTCACCCCCATCATAAATTCTCCGACTTGATTCATGCTTAAGTCAGCAGCAGCAGCTACTTTTAACATTTGGCCGGCATACATGACACCAATGGTGTCTGCAAGATCCATGACTTCATCCAGTTCAAGCGAAATCAACAGGACGGCCTTGCCTTTATCACGCTCGTCCAAAATGCGCTCGCGGATGGCCATAATGGCGCCGATGTCGAGGCCTCGGGTGGGCTGCACAAAAATCAACAAATCAGCACCCTGGTCAATCTCGCGCCCGACAATCGCCTTCTGCTGGTTACCACCACTCATCTCGCGGGTTATGGTCTTGGGGCCTCGCGCGCAGCGAATGTCGAAATCATCAATAAGTCCCTTTGCGTGCTCGCTAAAGGCAACAGGCTTCAAAAGAGAGGTCTTGCAGTAAGGCTTGCGATAGTAGGACTTCAGCGCCAGATTCTGGTCAAGGCAAAAGTCCAGTACCAGACCGACGGACTGCCGGTCCTCGGGGATGTAGGCGATGCCGTCTTCACTACGCTTGCGTACATTCATTTTTGAAAGGCTGTGGCCTTTGAGCTTTATGTCACCCTTCTTGGTCTTTGCAAGTCCTGCTATGGCATCAGCCAGTTCCGTCTGACCACTACCTGAAACGCCCGCAACGGCAAAAATCTCGCCGGCGTGCACCTTGAAGCTGACATCATTAACCTTTGGGAAGCCATTTGCATCCTCAACGCGCAGACCCTCGACTTCAAGGATCGTGTCTCCCATACCCTTTGTTGGGCGCTTTGCGCTAAACTCGATGTCGCGACCAACCATCTTTGAGGCGAGCTCTCGTGGGCTGGTGTCTGCCGTGTTGCTTATGTCGACCAACTTGCCGCGCACCAAAATCGCACAGCGGTCACAGACCTCCATGACCTCATCCAGTTTATGGGTAATAAAGATGACCGTCTTGCCCTGGTCACGCAGGTTTTTGATAATCTGTAGCAGGCTTTCAATTTCCTGGGGGGTCAACATGGCTGTCGGTTCATCAAAAATCAGAATCTCTGCATCGCGATAGAGCATCTTCAAGATTTCGACGCGCTGCTGGGTAGAAACACCCAAGTCATGAATCACCGCGCGCGGATCTACTTCGAGACCGTAGTCACGCGAGAGCTGCTCGATACGTGCCTCAGCACTTTTGATATCCACGTAGGGAAAAAGACCCAAGGCTTTTTTACGCGGTTCATCACCCAGGATGATGTTTTCGGCAACCGTGTAATTGCTGACAAGCTTAAAGTGCTGGTGCACCATGCCGATATCAAGTGCTACGGCTTCATTGGGAGAATCAATCGAAACGGCCTGCCCACGAATGTATATTTGACCTTCATCAGGCTGGTAGAGACCAAATATCATCGAGGCAAGGGTTGACTTACCGGCGCCGTTTTCTCCCAACAGGGCATAGATCTCACCCTTGCGAATGTCCAAGCTAATGTTGTCACAGGCTACGATGCCCGGAAAGCGCTTGGTTAGATTGCGCACTTCTAGAATAATTTCTTGAGATAGACCCGCATCTTGCTTTGCCACAGGTTTTGTCCCCCTCGAATCCGCATGCACGTGCAAACACCTTAATATTCTATGAAAAAGGCGGCACTCTAATCAAGGAGTACCGCCTTCATTTTAGCACTATGTGCAGGGATTATAGCTTAGAGACCAGGGAATCCGTCAACATCGTGACCGTTAAAGTTAGAAGCAGGAACAATGCTTCCGTCCTTGATGGCGGCCAGTGCGTCGTTGACTGCACTAATGGTGTCAGCATTCAGTTGCTGACGACCGTCTGCGGTCACAAGACCAGTTGCATCATCAGCAGCGGTCAGTACAAAGTTACCGCCAACAAAGCTTCCGTCAACAATGGCTTCCAGCTGCTTGAAGACCTGGAGATCCATAACCTTCAGTGCAGAAGTCAAAACGATGTTACGGTCGCCGTCTTCGCCCAGTTCCCATTGGTCAACGTCGCAACCAATAACCTGAACGCCGGTTGCTTCTTTAGCAGCGGTGAATACACCGTTACCAGAACCACCAGCAGCAACAAAGATGATGTCAGCACCTTCAGCGATCAGTGCATCACCAATCTGCTTGCCGGTTGCTTCGTCATTGAAGGTACCTACATAGTTACCACCAACATTGATGTCGCGTACGTCAGTACCAGCAAAAGCGGTCAGGTTGACCAGTTCTGCAGAAGTGTCAAGGTGCTTGTTAGCCCAGTTAACACCACTTTCGAAACCAAACTGATAGTTAACAACAGGAGGAATAGCTCCGCCACCTACGAAAGCAACCTTGCCGCTTTCAGTCTGCATGGCAGCAGCGATACCTGCAAAGAAACCAGATTCTTGCTCTGCAAAGCGCATTGCATACACGTTGTCCAGTTCAACTTCTGTTGGGCTGTCTGGGTCATTGGGATCGTTATCAGGGTTTGCTGGGAAGGTGTCAACCAGGATGAACTTCGTATCTGGGTTAGCCTTCGCAACGTCAGTGATTCCGCTGAACTGGAATCCTGGCAGTACAACTACATCGTAGTTTGCAACAATCTGCTCTACAGCAGAAACAGCGTTGTCCATTTCTGGCTCGCGGATGGTGTTCACGGTTGCGTCACCATGAGCATCGATGAAGGAAAGCACACCTTCATAGTTGTTCTGGTTAAATGATCCGTCATCTACACCAGAGGGGCTGGTCACAACGACGATACGCAGAGCCTCAGGGTTTACCACCGCTTCGGTATCTGCAGCTGCGTTGTCAACTACCTCTTCAGTGCCACCGCAAGCAACTAGTCCCATTGATAGTACTAGCGCGAAAGCGATGATTAGCACTTTCTTCCAGTTCATACAGGTCCTCCTTCGCAATAATTGCGTTTAGGTTTCGCGCCAGACCTTTACCGGCGCATATTTCATTCTTGCAATTGTAACGTACAGGCAACGTACCCTGCCCTGTAATGAAGCTATTCTTGATTAAATCCACACATCTTTTAAGCTAGCTGACCACTTAACAGGGGGAGTGCGTCCATACACGACACAAATCCTATAAGAGGATGGAATAATGCTCCCCGTAGGCTAGGTGCATATTTTTCTTCATTATTGAATATTTTGAACATGTAGCACAACAGAGGGGACAGCTCATCACGTCCTCGCGCGCTTGGCTTGCGCCATTATCTGCGCACTGCGGAGTGTGCTGAGCTGCCCCCTCTGTTGTGCGTAGAGCATTCGAATGCGTGGTGGACGCTAGTCTTGAGAGGGCCACCAGGAATTAGCGCGTGATTCGCGCTCGATAGAGGTGGCAGGACCGTGGCCGGGATAGACCTTGGTAGAAGGTGGAAGCTCTGTGGCAATGCGCTCGATGCTGCGCTCCATGGCTTCAGCGTCGCCCCCCAAAAGATCAGTGCGTCCAATATCACGGGCAAACAAGGTATCCCCGCTGAAGTAGTGCATCGGTTCATCTTCGCAACTGGGGTCACTGATAAGATAGCCAACACTGCCCTGTGTATGACCAGGGGTTAGCATAACCTCTACCTTCAGGCCGGCTAAATCAAAAACATCACCATCATTGACCTTGAAATCCACGCGGGGGACTTCCACCTTAATGCCGTAGCGATCTTCGATATCCTTGACCAGATCAGGACAGGTTGCCAGTTCAGCCTCTGACATGTAAAGAAAAGAGCTTGAATCGTCTGCCACATCGTCTGCAGCAGAAATGTGATCAAAGTGTCCGTGGGTCAGCAAGACGGCTGCAACGGGACGGTCATCGATGGCATCAAGAATGCGATCTGCTTCGTCCCCTGGGTCAACCACAATGAGCTGACCTTCATTTTCGATAAGCCAGGTATTGGTCTTTATTTCTCCTACGACAACGCGGTCGATATTCATAATGAGCTCCTTAGGGGCTGAGGATGTGCTGTTTTGAGTCTTTTGCAATTATATAGCTAGTCACCACAAAGAGGACCAGCCCGAGCGTAAGCATCAGGTAATAGGTGGCTGCGGCCTCAGGCTCTAGCCAGACAAAGGTGAAGCTTGCAGCGTTAATACCAATATGTGCCGCAATGGCAGCGTACACACTTTTCGTGCGCAGGGCAATCCAAGCAAGCATAATGCCGAGCACGCCAGCCATAAGGGCCCAGGCGGCCGTGCCGTGCAAGACACCAAAGACGATGGAGCTCAGTAACACCGAGGGCACGACCGGAATAGCACGTCGCAGCTCGCTCAAAATGAAGCCTCTGAACACGATTTCTTCAACCAGCGGTACCACCGTTGACCCGACCAAAGCTGTCAAGAGTGAGCCAAAGAGCAGAGCCTGCGCCTGAGCGGTAGCCCCCGAATCAGCCGCCTCCATGAAAGCAAAGCCTGGCATGTTAATGATGGCGTTAAAGGCGAGGCTAAAACCTACACCCATGAAGAGTGCTGTTGCCACGAGGCTTGGGCTGATGGGCTTTAGTTGGGCAAATTCTTTGGGGTTGAAGCCGCGCTTCTTGACTACCCACCAGGCAAAGGCCAGGGTAATAAGACTTGAGGCCAAAAGTATCCAGGGCATGTTTGCGCTCATGTGGGCAAAGAGGACATCCTGTAGGTAGCTGCTTATCGCTCCTGCCTCATTTGGGTCGAGTGCACCGGATTCGGCAGCAGCCATTATTTCGCGAAAAGAACTGACCCCAACGATGATGAGCCCCGTCAAAGTCTGGGCAACACCAAAAATCAGAACGTAGAGTAGCGACCAGCCAATTGCCGCGGCTCGGCTGGGAGTTTGCGGCAAAGCTGTGGATTCCGCCTCTTCGGTCACTATTATGTCTTCTTGCATGGACGCACTCCGCATCTGTTTTTAATTGCATATTAAGCTCATTTTAGCACTGTATTTCGCTTTGATAACACCCATTGTGTATGTGAGTTTTCTGTGTTATCAAGTCCAGAATGAATGTAATTATCACTCTATTAAGCTAAAGTTACTGCACAGAAAACGACTTGTTGGACATTATTTTAGGCTAAACGGAAGTCTAGAAGCGACGATGTTCAACACGCATTGTCACCAAGGAAAGACGGTGCGTTTTAGCAATGGAAAGGAGAAAATTGTGCGCAAAAGTAGACTATTAGTACTTGCTTTGGCCACTGTCATGCTGTTTGCATTGGCGTTGACCGGTTGTAATAACGAAACCGGAACCACGACACCTCCAGCTGACGAGCCAGCAGCGACCGAATCAGGCGCTACTCCCGGTGGTACCTTTAGCATGTACATAGCCGAGCCACAGTTCATCGACCCCTACAACGCTGGTGAGAGCGAAGGACTGCATGTTGTTCATGCAATCTTCCTGCCTCTCGTATACCCAAATCACCAGGATCCAACGATCATCGAGCCTGGTGCAGCAACGTCTTGGGACATTAACGAGGACTCAACGGTCTTTACCTTCAACCTCGACCCAGAGGCAAAGTTTGCTGACGGTACTCCTGTTACCGCAGGCGACTTTGTCTATGCGTTCAACCGCATTGCAAACCCTAACACCGAAAACACCATGACTGGTGATGTTGATCCTTCAACGATCTCTTCACAGCTGGGTGCGGTAAAGGGCTTTGACGCTGTTCAGTCAGGTGACGCAGACACCCTCGAAGGTGTTGTTGCAGAAGATGACCACACCCTGGTTATCACCCTTGAGGATTCATTTGGTGACTTCATTCAGAACATGATGCACGCTGCCATGGTTCCTGTTCCACAGGCACTGGTAGAAAATGGCGTTCCTTTTGAGGGCGGCACCGTGCCTTTCGGTGAAATGCCTATTGGTAACGGTCCTTTCATGATGGCAAAGCCTTGGCAACCAGGTCAGGTCATCAGCACCGTTCAGAACCCTTACTTTAGTGGTACTCCTGCTTACGTAGATGGTATTGACTTCCGCATCTTTGCTGATGTTGACGCAGCCTTTACCGAGTGGCAGGCAGGCAACCTTGACCTTGCACAAATTAGCTCTGGTCAGCTGATTGCTATGCAGGATCAGTTTGGCGTAGCTGGCAACAATGGCTACACCGCAAATCCTGGTAACCAGGTAATCAATGGTGCACAGGCTGGAACTTACTTCATCCTGATGAACAACAACAAGGCACCACTGGACAACCCAGATGTACGTCGTGCTATCACGCTTGCTATCAACCGTGAAGCCATCAACGACCTGGTATGGGAATCAAGCTACAAGGTAGCTTCAGACATCCTGCCTCCAGGTATTCCTGGTGCTGCTGATGGCGCATGGGAAGATTCACGCTTTGACCGCGAGGCTGCAAAGGAAGCTTTGGCTGACGCAGGATTCCCCGGTGGAGAAGGTCTTCCAACCATTACGCTGTCACTGAATGCTGGTGCAGGTCACGAGCCCATCATGGAGCTCATCCAAGCTGATCTAGCTGAAATCGGTATCACCGCAAACCTCGACGGCATGGAGTGGGCAACCTACCTGCGTGCTCTCGATGATGCAAACTACGAAGTTGGTCGTCTGGGTTGGATGGCAAGCTATCCATCAACCGACTACTTCCTGTATGAGCTCTTTGGAACTGGCGTAAGCAACAACTTCACCGGCTTTAGCAGCGATGCTGTCGATGATGGTCTTGCTGAAGCTCGTACCATTGGTGATGCAGATGCTCGCGCTGAAAAGTACAAGGACATCAACGCCTTGATTCAGGCCGAGAACCCACTGGCACCAATCGCGTTCTACGCACACCGCATGATTGCTTCAGAGCGCATGAACGATCTGACAATCAGCTCACTGAACAATGTAGACTTCACCAGACTGTGGATCACTGCTGACGCTCAGTAAGCACGCTTAAGCGAAAAGTCGCAGCTAAACGCAGCGATTTTCGTAAAAACGTAGTAAAATGAAAGAGGGTATCCCTATCATAGGGTGCCCTCTTTCCTACTTGTGTAAGGACAAAGCACAGGTACATCGAGTAGGAACAATTCGCCAAATAGCGTAAATTGTGCAATTATTGCATGTTGTACTTAAGTGCAATAAAGCGTGCGGAACCATGAATAAACGTATAAGAGTGAGTGTAACCATGATAGAAAATGTAGGAGTCGAGGCCAGATGCTGAGATATATCATCAAGCGTTTGCTGCAGTTTATACCCGTGTTTTTGGGTGTAACCATGCTGCTGTTTTTAATTCAATACCACATGCCCGGGGTTGATCCGGCACAGATGGTAATGGGCGAGAGGGCAGTAACGCCTGAGTTCCGTGCAGCTTTTGAAAAGGCTCACGGCTTTGACCAACCCTGGTATATCCAGTACAAGAACTATTTGGTCCGCCTTTCACAGGGTGATTTGGGTCGTTCATACATGTCAGGTCGTGCCGTAGCAGACACCCTGGCAGATCGCTATCCACACACGATGCGCCTGGCTTTAGTGGCTATTGCGCTGCAAGCAATTCTGGGTATTGGTGCTGGTATTGTCTCGGCCGTAAAGCGGCGTAGTTTCTGGGACGTTCTGGTTACTATGTCGACTTCTATTGCCGTATCGCTGCCGGTCTTTTGGTTGGGTCTGATTTTGCAGTATGTCTTTGGTATATGGCTGCAAAACGTGACGGGGGGTGCCTTCTTCCTGCCCGTTACGGGGGCCAGCGGGGCGATGCCCACCTACATGTACTATATTTTGCCTGGCTTTACCCTTGCCGTTGTTTCTATGGCCTATACGGCTCGCATCATGCGCAGCCAGCTGCTTGAAATTGAAAATGCAGATTACGTGCGCACGGCAAAGGCAAAGGGCTGTTCTCCTGCCCGCATCCTGTGGGGACACAAAATGAAGAACGCCTTGATTCCGGTTATTACCTCGATGGGTATGGACTTTGGCATCATGCTTTCAGGTGCGATTTTTACCGAAACCGTCTTTAACTGGCCTGGTATTGGACTCTTGATGTTTACGGCCATTATGCAGCGTGACTTCCAGGTCATCATTGGTACCACGACCGTGATCCTCTTTGTCATTATGCTGATTTCTCTGATAGTTGACATAGCTTACGGATTCCTTGATCCGCGCATTAGAATTGCAGGAGGTGAAGAGTAATGCCTGAATTCATGCCTGATACAGAACAGATCAAGCGGACACACGGACCCGACGGTCCACATCCGGAAGCTCTTTATAAGAACAAATTGAAAAAAGAGCATCACGAAGAAAAAGTTGATGACCGTGCAACGCGTACGCTGTGGGGTGACGCGCTGCGTCGCCTGAGCAAGAACTATCTGGCTATGGGCGCACTCCTCTGGATATTGATTGTACTGATGGCAACGGTGACAGCTGACCTGTGGGTGCCCCAAAACTTTGGTGACCCAACCCAGATTGACACCGCAACAGCTGCGCAAACCCGTTTGCAGGCACCCAGCCGCGAACATCCCTTTGGGACTGACGACATGGGACGCGACCTCTTTGGGCGTGTGGTCTATGGGGCCCGCGTTTCGCTGACCGTTGGTTTTGTGGCAACGGCTGCTGCCTTTAGTTTTGGCATTTTGATAGGTGCGGTTTCAGGTTTTGCGGGTCGTTGGGTAGACTCGGTACTGATGCGCTTTACCGATATTATTTTGGCCTTCCCCTATGTATTGATGGTCATTTTGGTCATGTCGGTCTTGCCCCAAGAAGTGAGAGGGGCGTGGTCGGTTGCGGCCGCTATCGCTGCCTTTGGCTGGGGATCCTTTGCACGTCTGTTTCGCTCGAGCGTACTGAGTGTAAAGGAAAATGACTACGTGCTTGCGGCGCGCGCTTTGGGTGCCTCGAACCGGCGCATTATCTTCAAGCATATTTTGCCTAATGCCATCGCGCCGGCACTGGTTATTGCGACTATGACGATAGGTGGCGTTATTCTGACAGAATCTGCTCTGTCCTTTTTGGGGCTGGGCATCCAGGCGCCAGATATTAGCTGGGGTCGTATGATTGATGATGGTCGTCGTTTCTTGACCCATCAGCCACAGCTGGTGCTGTACCCCGGTCTGGCGATTCTGTCGACGGTACTGTCGTTCATGCTTTTGGGTGACGGCATCCGTGACGCGCTGGATACCAAGTCAAAGGACTAGCCTTTCGCGTTTGCAGGCAAAGTGAAGCGATACATTTTCAGACATTAGGACATTAGATGGCACAGAAAGAACATAAGACAAAGCCTTCCCACCACAAGTGGGATATGAAGGATACGGGACCCTACACGGACGGACCTTTGCTTGAGGTCGATGACCTCAAGATGTATTTCCACACGCGTGACGGTGTAGTAAAGGCGGTCAACGGGGTCAGCTACAAACTTGATGCGGGCAAGACGCTGGGCATCGTGGGCGAAAGCGGCAGTGGTAAGTCGGTAACTGCCATGACGCTTATGGGGCTTATCAACATGCCTCCTGGAAAGATTGAAGGCGGCGACGCCTTATATCGTGGCAAGAGCCTTATAACGGCATCTGAAAAGGCCATGCGTCAGATTCGCGGCAATAAGATCGCCATGATTTTCCAGGATCCCATGACGTCGCTTAATCCGGTCTACAAGATAGGTCGCCAGCTGGCAGAGCCTCTGCGTATCCACAAAGGAATGAGCAAAAAAGAAGCCTGGGAGCACGCCGTCGAGCTTTTGCGTATGGTAGGTATTCCGCATCCTGATCAGCGCGTTAAAGAATACCCCCATCAGTTCAGTGGCGGTATGCGTCAGCGCGTCATGATTGCCATGGCACTGGCCTGCGACCCTGATATCTTGATTGCTGATGAGCCTACGACGGCTTTGGATGTTACTATCCAGGCGCAGATCATCCAGCTGATGCAGGAACTGCAAAAGAAGAGCAACTCTGCCATTATCATGATTACCCATGACCTGGGGGTTGTGGCGGACATGGCAGATGATGTACTGGTCATGTATGCAGGACGCCCTGTCGAGTTTGGTTCTGTCAATGAAGTCTTCTACAACCCTTCACACCCCTACACCTGGGGGCTCATGGGCTCGCTTCCCCGCTCTGCCAGCGACCTTGCAGAAAAGAACGAGCTTCAGCCCATCGAGGGGCTGCCACCTAGTTTGATTGACTTGCCAACGGGTTGCCCCTTCCATCCTCGCTGCCCCTATGCACGCGAGATTTGCGCACATGCAGAACCCCCCGTGGTAGAAATAAGCGACGGTTCAGGTAGACCTCACACGGCAAGCTGCCACTTTGCGGGCCAGCCCGGATTTACAAAAGCAGAGATGGAGGGTGAGGCATCATGACGACGCCCCTTCTGGAAGTTAAAGACTTAAAAAAGCACTTCAAGGTGCGCTCTTCGCGCGGCGAGAAAAAAGTCGTCAAAGCTGTTGACGGTGTGTCGCTGACCATTAACGAGGGCACGACCCTGGGTCTGGTGGGCGAATCCGGCTGCGGCAAGTCGACGACGGGACGCACCATCATGCGTCTGAATGAACCGACCTCGGGTGAAATCCTCTATCAGGGCAGGGATGTTGCAAAGATGAAGCCGCGCGAGCTAAAGGCTTTTCGTCGAGAAGTGCAATTCATCTTTCAAGACCCTTATGCGTCACTGAACCCCCGCTTTACCGTGGGTGAATTGGTGGGCGAACCTTTGGCCATCCACAAGATGGGCAACAAGTCTACGCGCATCAAAAAGGTGAAAGAGCTGCTTGACACCGTCGGGCTAAACCCAGAGCACATCAACCGCTACGCCCACGAGTTCAGTGGAGGTCAACGTCAGCGTATCGGTATTGCCCGTGCGCTCGCCTTGCAGCCAAAGCTGATAATCTGCGATGAACCCGTTAGTGCCCTTGACGTGTCTATTCAGGCACAGGTCCTGAACCTGCTGGAGCGCCTGCAGAATGAATTCGGCATTGCCTATCTGTTTATTGCCCACGACCTGTCTGTCGTGCAGCACATTTCAGATGAAGTCGCCGTTATGTATCTGGGCAAGATTGTCGAACGCAGTGATTGGCGCGGTCTTTATGAGACCCCTAATCATCCCTATACGCAGTGCCTGCTTTCAGCCGTACCTTTGCCAGACCCCGAGGTCCAGCGCAAGCGTAACCGCATCTTGCTGGCAGGCGATCCTCCGTCACCTATTGACCCGCCTCCTGGATGCAACTTCCACACCCGCTGCCCCTTGGCGCAAAGCGATGCTGACAAGCTCGCCGTGTGCTCGACCGATGAGCCACATCTGGAACCAGTCGGTGCTACACACCTCTGCGCATGCCACTATGCGGCAGCTTTCCCCATTTCAGAGGAAATTGCAGCAAAGAACACCGCCATTAGGTAAATGAAGCCAATACAGTACAAGGACACCGGACCTGCCGTCGAAGACATTCAGCGCAGGCTGCGTGTGTTGGGCTATGACATAGCGGGCGATGAAACCAGCAGTGTCGTGTTTCTGGAGCAGACCCTGGATGCCGTCACAGCTTTTCAGCGCGATAACGGCCTGTCACCTACCGGAGCCGTCGGTCCACGCACCTGGTCGACGCTGGTCGATTCGACCTTCGAACTGGGCGACCGCATGCTGTACTTACGCATGCCTTATTTCCACGGCAATGACGTAACCCAGCTGCAAAACGCCCTGAACACCCTGGGCTTTGCGATTGGCGGCGTCGATGGCATCTTTGGCGTCAGCACCGAACGCGCTGTGACCGAGTTCCAGCAAAACTACGGCATCAACCCTGACGGCTTGGTCGGCATTGATACGCTCAACGCGCTGCTCGACCTGCATCACATGTGGGTTGGCAAGGACAGCCGCGGCCATTCTTCCATCACCGCTCGTCCCCAGGTGCAGTATGCGGCCCTGCTGGACTACTACTTTGACTTTCAGGCCCTGACGACACTCGACGCCGGCGAGCGCTGCAGTTGCGACCCAGCCACTCAGGCGGCCTTGCGCCGCGTCGTGCGCTACGCCAACAACCTCGAAGATGCGGCGCGCACCGACTATATTGAACTGATAAAGCGGGGGAGCGCGTCCATACCAGAAGCCGACATGGTGACGGTACTGGTCTATGTCACGGTGGAGCTGCAAGACGGCGAGCAACACCTGCCTGACAGCGCTGCCTATCTGAGCTATCACCATGACTTCAAGACCTTTTCTGCTCGATTAGGGCAGTTGTCAAAGGTGTTAGGCCAGCTCAAAGAGAAAAACGGGTCCGCGCAAGGCCCCGTTCCTGCCTTTGACCTACACCTTTCAATTCCTTCTGAGCTGTTAGAAGCAGGTTCTGAATCGAGTATGCCGGTTGGTTTACAGTTGATGGCCTCACGCCTGCTTGACGCCCTCTGTATTGCAGCCCTTGACGCAAATTTGATAAAATAGTCAACCCAACGGCGAGCTTTCATGCTCGCTTATTGTTACTTGTACCAACAAGGAGTGAACCCTATGGCAGCACGACATGCTGTTTCTAAAAGAATTATTGGCTTTGGCCTCAGTGCACTCATGCTGGGCACCGTTGTACTGCCCGCTTTTGACTCCCTCTTTCATACGGAGACGACTCAGGTCTTAAGACCTGCAGTTGCAGGAGCGACCCCTACGGTTCAGAGCCGCCAAGAGCAGGTGCGTCAGGTAGCCCGCGAAGTTGAAGAGCTTGACCGCAGGCTTGATATCGCCAGTGATGACTATAATGAGGCTCACGCAGCCTATACGGCGGCCGTTGAGCGCAGGCAGGAAGCAGATACCCGTCTGGAAGAGACGCAGCAGCGTCTCGAAACCATCCAGCTACACCTAAACACGCGTGCTACAGAGGTATATCGCAGCAATACGGCAGGTGCTGGCATTCTGGAGGTACTGCTGGGGGCCACTTCTTTTGAAGAGTTCGCTGGCTTGTGGCAATTGCTCGACGAGCTTAATCGCTCTGACGCAGCAAGCTCGACCGAGCTCAAAGACTTGCGTGAAGAGATTTCTGCCTTGCGCGATGAGCTCATTCAAATCGAGGCTACCGCCAAAGAACAAAATGATCGCATGCTCGCAGCGCGCCAGCAGGCAGAAACTGATTTGGCTAATCGTCGCGAGCGCCTGCGCGGTCTTGAAGCAGAGGTTCGCGAACTGCAACGACAACAGGCAGAGGCTGAGGCTCGTGCTGCAGCAGAGCGTGCCAGTTCTCCTACCTTTACCGGTGGTGGACAAACTTTTCCACCTCCTAGCAGGCAGCCACGCAGCGAGGTCGTCAACATTGCCCGTCGCTATTTGGGCGTTCCCTATCGCTGGGGCGGGTCTTCTCCACAAACAGGCTTTGACTGCTCGGGCTTTACTTCCTATGTCTTCCGCCAGGTGGGCGTCAGCCTGCCCCGTGTTTCGCGTGCACAAATCAATGCGGGACAACGAATCAGCCGTGCTGATATTAAGCCGGGCGACTTGGTGTTTTTTGGTAGCCCCATTCATCACGTTGGTATCTATATAGGTGGAGGCCAGATGATTCACTCGCCACGTACTGGTGACGTGGTTCGTGTAGCGCCTGCTTTTAGAAACAACTTCGTTGGTGCTTCACGACCCTAAAGTGTTAATGATCAAGCATGGGGCAAAAGCCTAAAAAGAAACGCAATCCCGTAACCTATATTGCCTATTTCGCAGGTGCGGTTGTCACGCTGACGGTGCTGCTGATGGCGGTCATTGGCTACATTTTGCTACAGCCCCTACCTGACATTTCCCATGAGGCAATTGCCAGGCGATCATCAAGCCCTACCACTATCTTTGCCATAGACGGCTCTGTCCTGACGCAGTGGACGGGCGATACTCAGCGCAGACCTATGTCTGCTGACGAGTTTCCTCAGGTCATGTTTGACGCGACAGTAGCCATTGAAGACCAGCGCTTCTTTGACCACTCGGGCCTTGATCTGCGCGGCATACTGCGCGCGGTACAGCGCAATACGGCAGCTGGCGAGGTCGTCGAAGGCGGTTCAACGATTACTCAGCAACTCATGAAGATGATGTATGCGGGCGAAGATCAGTCGATGATTCGAAAAATCGAAGAAGCCATATTGGCATCCCGCGTGGAAATGGAGCGCGATAAGCGCGACATCATTGCAGCCTATTTGAACATGGCCTTTTTTGGGCAAGGTTCTTACGGAGTGTATTCTGCTTCTGAGACCTTTTTCGGGGTCGAGCCCAAGGATCTCTCCATCGCGCAGGCAGCAACCCTTGCCGGTGTTTTGCACATGCCTTCTGCCTACCGACCTCAGGATGACCCCGAGCCTCTGACGGCTCGTAGAAACCTTGTGCTTGCTGCTATGCGCGACCAGGGCTTTATCACGAATCAACAATTTGACATAGCGCGGGCTGAAGAACTGGTGCTGGCACCCCGGACTGCGCGGGCGCAAGACATACGCTATCCCTTCTTTGTCGATCTGGTGCAACGTGAACTGCCGACTCTCATTGATGATCAGCGCATTGCCCAAGGCGGACTCAATATTTACACGACCCTCGACCCCGCCATTCAGGATGCCGCAGAGGCAGCAGCCGCGAGCTGGAACGATGACGCAGATGGTCCCACGGTGTCACTGGTGTCGATGCGTCACAGTGACGGTGCAATTCTTGCCCTGATAGGGGGCAAAGATTGGGACGAAAAGCAGTTTAATGTCGCCGTGCAGGCACGTCGCCAACCGGGATCTGCCTTCAAGCCCTTGACGCTTATCGCCGCCCTTGAAGATGGCGAGAGCATCGATAAGAGCATTGACGCACGACCCTTTGAAGTTATGGTGCGCGATGAAATGTGGGAGGTCACCAACTACGGGGGAGCAAACCCAGGTGCCAGCCAGACCCTGCGGGCAGCCATGACGCAGTCGACCAACACAGTCTTTGCGCGCCTCATAATGGAAATAGGCCCAGAAAAAGTGGTTGAGCTTGCCCATGACATGGGCTTTGCTGCTCCCATGGAGCCTGACCCTGCTTTGTCGCTGGGGGGGCTGCGCTACGGCGTGTCACCTCTTGAAATGGCGCGTGCCTATACCACGATGGCGCGTGCGGGTAGTGATGTAGCGCCGCGATCGATTCTGCGCGTCACCGCTCTTGACCCGAATAACCCTGCGGCTGACCAGACCGTCTTGTTTGAAGCAGACGAGACACCCGAAGACCACCGCATCTATTCTGAAAGCACCGGCATCGAGCTGCGCAGAACCCTACGCGAGGTCGTGACCTCAGGCACGGGTGCGCGGGCAAACATTACGGGTGTTGAGGTCGCCGGAAAAACCGGCACAACTCAAAACTATCACGATGCCTGGTTCGTTGGTTGGGCAGATGGTGTCACCACAGCGGTGTGGATGGGCTTTCCTGAAGCACAGATAGAGATGCGTAACATTCGCGGACGCAATGTGTCTGGCGGCAGCTATCCCGCGCAGATCTTCCACGACTACATGACGGCGGCCCTCGAGAGGCGCCCCAATGTGGGGATGTATTTCGTGCCTGGTCAGACTCCGCCTGTAGATGGGGAAGGCGAAGAGGGTATGGGCGAGCATCCCACCGAGCACATGACTATCCAAGATGTTTTTAGTGACATGTACAATATGCCGTCGCTTGAGGAGCTGGGGCGGGCGCCTTAGCTGCGAAAACGGTGGCGCACAGGGTGGCTGAGTTTGGTACATTTGTAGGCAGGAATGAAATCTGGAGGGTAGGCCAGATGGCGGCTTTTGCGGCGCTTGAGGCTCGTGATTTTCGACAAAGGAGTACTGACCGTGAGTAGTGCAACAAAAAACGATGGGCAATCAGTTACTGACCGCGTGTTTAATCCGGGCGGCGAACAGCGCGACTTGAGCAAGGACTCTGAGCGCAAGCCCCGCATTGGCGTGTATGTTGAAAGCGAGCCCGAGCCTCATATTTTGAACCTGCTGAAGGCGCTGAAGTATGTGACCTCGCCACGTGGGGACGGCCACGAGCCTTATGACATCTACCTCTATAGTTCGAGTAAAATCTGGAAGAAATACTGCAAGGATTTTGGGCACGTTTACCGTCCTTTCCCCACCAGTGGAGCCTCGAACAAGCTGGGCAAGATGATGTTTGGCAAGCACGTGGACAGTCCCAAGCCTGAAGCTTGGGTCGGCGAAATGCTGAAGCGCAAGGCCTCAGATGTTCACCTTGAGCTGATGATTTTTGCAGCGCCCACCAGCTTGGTGGCTCAGATGGACCTGCCCACGATTGTCATTTTGCAAGACCTGGAAAAACGCCTGGGCACGAGCGCTTATGACAAGGCGTGGTATGACGACCTGTATAAGACCGTCCTTGAAAATGCCGGCGCGATTTTGGTTGACCCTTCAGAAGGTGTTGAATATTTGTCTGATGTGACCGCCGTGTCGCCCACTGACATAACCCTGATTTCTCTTGATTTGGACCGTCAGATGCTGGGCGAGGATCTGACCTACATCATCCGCGGCATGCTGGCGCCCGGCAAGATCTTCGAGCCAAAGCCCGAGCCTGCCGTTGAAGAAACCGCTGTAGAAGAGGTCGCCGCTGTGCCCCTCGAGGCGGACGAAGAGTTGCCTGCGGAGGAGCAGGACCAGACCAGCGACCAGATTGCGACTGGTGACAGCCCCGAAGAATGCGAAGTTGACGTAATGCTTGATAGCTCAGAAGGCAAAGCTCCTAAAATCTAAGTGCGAGACGCTCAGATTTTGTAGCAAATGTGAACTTTTTATAACTATTCTGAAGCCCTGCCTTGCGCGGGGCTTTGTCTTTGCTACAATAAAAAAGCCTTTTAGCACTCTTCTTGCGAGAGTGCTAAAAAAGTGAAAAGGGTCTGTCAATAACGACTACCATAAGACTAAGAGGAGGATTGAGAATGAATTTGAAGCCACTGGGCGACAACATCATTGTCAAGCAAGCCGCAGCAGAGACTCAGACCAAGAGTGGTCTGTATGTGCCTGAGGCTGCAAAAGAAAAACCACAACGCGGTGAAGTGTTGGCCGTCGGTGCCGGCAAGCTGAATCGTAATGGCGATCGCATCCCTATGGATGTAGCTGTTGGAGACACCGTTATCTACAGCAAGTACGGCGGAAATGAAGTCAAGATTGAAGACGAAGAATACGTCATCTTGAAGTCAGATCAGATTTACGCAATCGTAGGCTAAGGTCAAGATCGAGATGCCGCATCAAGTGCGGCATGACAGGTGTGGACGCACTCCGCCCATTGTTGAAACATTCAAGACTAAGGAGATACGAAACTAATGGCAAAAGACATTAAGTTTAATGAAGAGGCACGTCATGGCTTGGCTGCGGGTGTAGGCAAGCTTGCCGATGCCGTCAAGGTGACCCTGGGACCAAAGGGTCGTTATGTTGTGCTGGAAAAGAAATTTGGCGCACCAACCATTACTAATGATGGTGTGACTATTGCCCGCGAGATTGACCTTGAGGACACCATCGAGAACATGGGTGCTCAGCTGGTCAAGGAAGTTGCTGTCAAGACCAACGACGTTGCCGGTGACGGTACAACAACCGCAACCCTGCTGGCAAGCGTCATCGTTGACGAAGGTCTGCGCAACGTTACTGCAGGCACCAACCCCTTGGCGCTGCGTCGTGGTATCGATGCTGCGGTGGATGCCAGCGTTGAGGCCATCAAGGCTAACAGCAAGGCTGTCGGTGGTAAAGAAGACATCGCTCATGTTGGTACTATTTCAGCAGGCGACGCCGTCATTGGTGAGAAAATCGCCGAGGCCATGGACGTTGTGGGCAAGGATGGTGTTATCACCGTTGAAGAGAGCCAGACCTTCGGTATCGACATCGAGACCGTAGAAGGTATGCAGTTTGACAAGGGTTACCTGTCACACTACATGGTGACTGACAGTGACCGCATGGAAGCTGTCTTGAACGACCCACTGATTCTGATTGTGAACAGCAAAATCACGAACATTCAGGAAATGCTGCCGCTGCTGGAAAAGGTCATGCAGGCAGGTAAGCAGCTGCTGATTATCGCAGAAGATGTCGAGGGCGAGGCTCTGGCTACGCTTATCTTGAACAAGCTGCGCGGGACCTTTAGCGCGGTTGCTGTAAAGGCTCCTGGCTTTGGTGACCGTCGTAAGGCTCAACTGGAAGACATTGCTGTCATCACCGGTGGTCAGGTTATCACCGAGGAGCTGGGTCTGACCGTAGAAAATGCTGAACTGAGCATGCTGGGTCGCGCAAAGACCGTTGTTGTCACCAAGGAATCGACAACTATCGTTGATGGCGAGGGCACCAAGGACGACATCACCGCTCGCGTGAACCGCATCAAGGGTGAAATCGAGAACAGCGACAGCGACTTTGACCGCGAAAAGCTGCAAGAGCGTCTGGCTAAGCTTTCAGGTGGTGTCGCCGTTATCAAGGTTGGTGCTGCTACTGAAGTCGAGCTGAAGGAAAAGAAGCTGCGCGTTGAGGATGCCCTGCAGGCAACCCGCGCTGCTGTCGAAGAAGGAATCGTTGCCGGTGGTGGCGTTGCCTTTGTTAATGCAGCTGCCGCTTTGGACAGCGTTGAAGGACTGGACGCAGACGAACTGGTTGGTGTTGACATCATCCGTCGTGCGCTGATGGCTCCCCTGCGTTCAATCGCCGCTAATGCTGGCTTTGAGGGTAGCGTCGTTGTCGAGAAGGTCAAGGGTCTTGACACGGGCCACGGCTTGAATGCTGCTACCGGTGAATACGGCGACATGCTGAAGATGGGTGTCATTGACCCTGTCAAGGTAAGCCGTAGTGCCCTGCAAAACGCTGCATCAGTTGCTGGTCTGGTACTGGTGACCGAGGCCACCGTTGCAGATGTACCTGAGCCTGCTGGTGCTGGCATGGGTGGTATGCCTGATATGGGCGGTATGGGTGGAGGAATGGGCATGATGTAGCCTCTGGCCCGTTCTGAGCACGCCTGGTGCGCTCGTTTGAGGATGGGGCAAACGACACGACCTAGTAGGGTCGCTTACGTTCGCACCACCTCAAGACTCACTACCAGACACGCTCAGAAGCGACCCAGTGGTTTGCAGAAGCTTATTTCACCCTTCTAGTGTTTGTTATTATAGAGAGAGTGGCTGCCACGGCCACTCTCTTTTCAATTCGGGGAAGGAATTGAAAAGCTGCAAGACCACTGGGGGATACATGGGACGCCACACCTTGCTCAACACTCCTTTGTCTGCTCGTCAGCTCGCAGCCCTAGCCGCGTTTGCTGTTGGAGCTCTCTTTGCGATGGCAGTGGGGATTTTTGCGGCGGGGTGCTCACACCCAGAGAGCTCAGAGCCTGGCGAACTGGTCAAACTGCGTGTCGGCGCAAGTCCTTCTCCCCATGCTGAAATCCTTGATTTCCTGACCTATCAACTGCGCGGCGAAGGCATCGAGCTTGAAATCGTGGTCTTCGATGATTTCGTCATGCCCAATGTGGCGCTGCAGGATGCCCAAATAGATGCGAATTTCTTTCAACACCTGCCCTATTTAGAAGACTATAACAGCGAGCACGGCACTGACCTGACGCCGCTGGTGGGCGTGCACTTTGAGCCCCTGGGAATCTACCCCGGAACTTCTGCAGCCCTTGATGATGTCCCTGAAGAGGGTCGCGTAGCCATACCCAGCGACCCCACTAACGGGGCGCGCGCCCTAAACCTGCTTGAGGCTGCAGGGCTCATCAGCCTGCGCGAAGGTGTCGACCTCTATGCAACCCCGCGCGACATTGTCGACAATGATCGCCACCTGCAAATTGTCGAAGTCGAGGCGGCTCAGCTGCCCGCAATACGTGCCGATGTTGATCTGGCGGTTATCAATGGTAACTATGCGCTGGAATCAGGCATCGAATTTGATACCGCCCTTGCGGCAGAACAGAGAGACTCTTCGGCGGCTGTGAAGTACACTAACTTTCTGGTTGTCAGGCCTGATCGCAGCGCAGACTCTCACATTTTGACCCTCGCACGCCTGCTTAACAGTTCTGAGCTGCGCGATTTCATCAATGACCACTACCGGGGCCGCGTCGTTCCCACCTTTTAATCAGAGCTTCCGCTTCGCCGTCTTATGTACCAAGGCGGAGGAGTGCGTCCAATCATGCACCATTATCACTGCGCTGAGCTGCTTTTGCCGCGCCATTCAACCCGTTCACATATGAGTGTTATGTGAAGACCCCGTATCGATTTTTTGCTATGTTAAGCTTAAAAACTACGAGTTTGTGCAGCAAGTGGTGCAATTATCAAAGAATTATGCAGCTTGCTCCTGACACGCTGCGGTCAGAACAGTGAACGAAAGATGGATGCAGGACACTGCAGTCTTGCGAGAGGTGGGAAAGCCTATGCCCCGTATCGTTGTTGATGAATTCTACTGCAAGGGCTGTGACCTCTGTGTCGTGGTATGCCCTGAAAACATAATGGCCATGGACCATTCCCGCCTTACGGCAAAAGGATATCATCCCGCAATGCAGACTGACGCCAGCAAGTGCAATGCCTGCACCAACTGTGCCATCATCTGCCCCGATGTTGCTATCACGGTGTATAAGGAGGTAGCAGCATGAGCGAAGTCAGAGAACCAAAGCGCCTCATGAAGGGCAACGAAGCCGTTGCCGAAGCTGCGATTCGTGCGGGATGCCGGACCTACTTTGGCTATCCCATTACCCCGCAAAATGAACTTGCCGCCTACATGTCAAAGCGCATGCCACAGGTCGACGGCGTCTTTGTACAGGCAGAAAGCGAAACCAGTGCCATCAACATGGTCTACGGAGCTTCTGCCGCCGGTGCCCGTGTGCTGACCTCTTCATCATCGCCCGGCGTCGCCCTCAAGGCAGAAGGCCTATCCTATCTGGCAGGTGCCGACCTACCCAGCGTCATTATCAACATTCAGCGAGGCGGCCCAGGACTGGGTACGATTCAGCCTTCGCAAGGTGATTACTTTATGTCCACGAAGGCTCCGGGACACGGAGACTTCAAGTGTCTGGTCTATGCACCAGCAACCGTGCAGGAAATGGCCGACATGGTGGGGGACGCCTTTGAAAAGGCAGATCAGTACCGCATGCCGGCGCTGATTTTGTCAGACGGCCTGCTGGGACAGATGATGGAGCCAGTTGCCTTACCGCCTATCAAAGACCCAGCAGATTGCCCGCAGCATGACTGGGCCATGACGGGCACGAAGGGCGAGCGCGCGCCGATGGAAATCAACTCTTTGCAGCTCTACCCTGAAGAGCTGGAAGCTGCAAACACCGAACGCTACGCACGCTACGATGTCGTCAAAGCAAACGAACAGGCTGCAGAGCTCTATCAGACGCAAGACGCTGAAATCATCGTTGTCGCCTATGGCGCCAGTGCCCGCACCGCAAAGAGTGCCGTTGATCTGGCGCGCGATGCTGGCATCAAGGCCGGCATGGTCAGACCGCTGCTGGTCTGGCCCTATCCCGACGACAGCATCAATGATCTGATTGAAGCAGGCAAGGTCAAGGGCTTCCTGACCGTGGAAATGAGCATGGGTCAGATGGTCGAAGACGTGCGCCTGGTTGTCAATGGTCGCCTGCCGATAGACTCCTATAACAGAACAGGTGGCCTGGTGCCCGACCCGCAGGCGATTCTAGCGAAGATGAATGAAATGCAAGCGCAGTTTGCGGAAGGAGGCGTTTAGCATGGCCAGAACAATGCCTGCTCCCAAAGACAATGAAAAGGTTGTTTTCGAGCGCACCAAAGGTCTGACCGACACCGCCTTTACCTACTGTGCTGGCTGCATGCACGGCACGGTGCACCGCCTGATTGGTGAAAGCCTCGAGGCTCTTCAAGTGACGGGCTCAACCGTGGGAGTCGCGCCCGTAGGATGCAGTGTAACAGCGACAAATTTCTTTAACTGCGACATGGTGCAGGCATCCCATGGTCGCGCAGCAGCTGTTGCGACCGGTATCAAGCGCGTCAATCCCAACAACATCGTCTTTAGCTATCAAGGCGACGGCGATCTTGCAGCCATAGGCACGGCGGAGAGCGTCCATGCTGCCGCCCGTGGCGAGCATATCACGGTCATCTTTATTAACAACGCCATCTACGGCATGACGGGCGGCCAAATGGCGCCGACTACGATGCCGGGTCAGATTACGCAGACCAGCCCTTACGGACGCATCATCGCCCAGGATGGTTATCCTCTGCGCGTGGTCGAAATGCTCTCGACCCTCGATGGTGTGGCCTATGCAGAACGTGTCAGCGTAGATACGCCCAAAAACATTCGCGCAGCAAAGCGCGCGGTACGCAAGGCCTTTGAATACCAGCGTGATAAGCGCGGCTACAGCATTGTCGAGGTGCTTTGCACCTGTCCAACAAACTGGGGGCTGAACCCTCTGGATTCTGCTGACTGGATGCGCAAAAACATGTTCCCTTACTATCCACTGGGTGTGTATCGTGACATCAAGGCTGAGGGCTTTGAAAATATCGTTGACGCCGCAGCAGCAAAACTCGAGGATCAAAAGGCTGCCTACGCTGCGCAGGTCGAGGCGGAGCTTGCGCGCGAGATCGCCAAAGAAGAGCGCAAAGCTTCCATGAAAGCAGATATAGCAGAAGCTGCAGACAGCAAGGGTGGTGCCTAATATGACTGCATCAATCAAAACGCCTCTCACGAACATGCAGATGAGACTTGCCGGCTACGGTGGGCAAGGGGTGCTGTTCGCCGGACGTGTCATAGCAAACGCAGGTCTACTTTCGGGCAAGGAAGTAAGCTGGCTACCCAGCTACGGACCAGAAATGCGTGGCGGTACCTGTAACTGTTCTATCATCATCCAAGACGAGCCCATTGGTACGCCCCTAGTGCTGGAACCTCAGGTTGTTGTTGCCATGAACAAGCTGTCACTCGAGCGCTTCGCGCAAGCCGTGGAACCCGGTGGCTGGCTCTTTGTGGACGAATCGACCTTTGATATTGCAGACTACACGTTGCGAGATGATATCAAGAACCTCGTCTACCCCTATGCTCAAACGGCCTCTGACAATGGCATTGACGATGAGCAGGGCAACCCCATCGGCAGCCTCATCATGGTGGCAGCCGTTTGGAAAGAAACGCAGTTTTGCACCGAAGAAGTGCTCGAGGAAGCGCTCAGGATATCGATTCCTGATCGCAAGCAGGCGCTGCTTGAGAAAAACCTCAGGGCTCTTGCCATCGGTAAAGGGCTCTAGAGGACGGCGCCATGACTGATCAGCAGCAAGACCTCCGCGAGTTGGGCATGCGCATCAAGGGATTGCGCGAGGCTTGTGACGTTACCGATACTGAGCTTGCCAAAGAGCTGGGCATCGAGCTTGATCGCTACCGCAGTTTTGAAGAAACGGGCGCAGACGTACCTATTAGCGTGATTTATTCCATCGCGCGCAAGTTTGGTGTCGAGTTCACCGAAATACTGATGGGCAAATCTGGCAAGCTTGAATCGATTCAGGTAGTGCGCAAGGGCGAAGGTCGTAAGGTTGACCGTTTTGCGGGCTATCATTTTCAAGACCTCGCCTGGCGCTATAATCACAAGATAATGCAGCCCCTGCTGGTTACCCTTGACCCCAAAGAGCACTGCGATGACTTGATTTCCCATGGTGGCCAAGAGTTCAACATGGTCCTTGAGGGCGCTATCGATCTGAGCTTTGACGGGCAGGCCATTCGCCTGAACGCCGGTGACAGCGCCTACTTTAATGCGAATATCCCGCACGGGCAAAAGTGCGCTTCGCCTGAGCCCGCCGTCTTTGTCACGGTCATCACCGAATAGCGAAAGCAGCAGGTCGAAGCAGTTATGGACGCACTCCTCAAAAAATTCTGCCCGCGCATAGATTTCGATTGCTACGAGGATTTTCACGCAAACTTCAGCATCGACATTCCAGGCGACTTCAACTTTGCCTACGACGTCGTTGATGCCTGGGCGCATATCGAGCCTGAAAAGCGCGCACTGCACTGGATTGATGACAAGGAGGCGGAGCGCTTCCAGACCTTTGATGACATTGCCCAGATGTCAGACCAGCTGGCGGCTGCCATGACGAACAAGCTGGGGCTTGTTAAGGGCGACATCGTGCTGCTGATTTTGCGTCAGCGCTGGGAATACTGGGCGCTTGCGGTGGCGCTGATGAAGATGGGCGTGGTCTTTGTGCCCGGCTCTGTTCAGATGACGGCAAAGGATCTGGCTTTTCGGGCTGAGGCTGCGGGCTTTAAGACCATTATTGCTGTTGATGACCCCTATGTTGTGCAGCAAGTCGAAGCTTGCTGCGCGGCAGGTGCCGACATTAGCAACAAAGTTTTAGTGCAGCAGGCAGCTGGTGTTGGGGAGGATGGAGCTGCTGAAGCTGCAGGCTGGACGACCTTTGACGAGCTGCTGACCTGCGATGTCCCCGCGTGGGAAAGGCCATCTGGCGCGTCTGCTACGACTGCTGAGGACACGCTGATGCTGTACTTCACCAGTGGTACGACCGGTCAGCCAAAGATGGTGCACCATACGCATGCACACCCCCTGGGGCATATTACGACGGCGAAATACTGGCAGCAAGTTCAAGAAGACGCGCTTCATTTTTCAGTCACTGACAGTGCTTGGGCAAAATTTGGCTGGGGTAAGATTTATGGCCAGTGGATTTGTGGTGCGGGCGTTTTTGCCTATGACTGGGATAGTTTTGTGCCAGCGCGCTTACTTGAAAAGCTGCAAGACTACGACATTGCCACCTTCTGTGCGCCGCCCACGATGTATCGCTTCATGCTGCAAGAAGATGTGGCTTCCTTTGATCTTTCGAGCGTGGTGAATTATGCAACGGCAGGCGAGCCTTTGAATGCTGAAGTTACTAACAAGTGGGAGGCCTTCACGGGAAAAAAGATTCGCGAGGGCTTTGGGCAGTCAGAGAGCACGGTCATGATTGCGACCTGGCCCTGGCTTGAGCCGCGCCCTGGGTCGCTCGGTAAGCCAGATCCGCTGTACAACATTCGCCTGCTGGTCGAATATGACCCGCAGGGCGAGCCCTACCTGCGTCCGCGCGAAGCTGACATTGGGCAAGAGGGTGCCATCTGCGTCACGGGGCTTAAGGAAGGCTATCCGCCGGGGCTTTTTACCGGCTACTACCGCTGCGAGGAGAAAAGTGCAGACGCCCTTGGTGGTTCATATTACAATCTGGGGGATATGGCCTGGCGTGACATTGACGGCTATCTGACCTTTGTTGGCAGAAATGACGATGTGATCAAAGCATCTGGCTATCGCATTGGTCCCTTTGAGGTCGAAAGTGCCTTGATTTCACACCCAGCCGTTGTTGAAAGTGCGGTTACGGCGGCTCCTGACCCGGTGCGCGGCACCGTGGTTAAGGCCGATGTGGTTTTGGCAAAAGACTTCAGACCCAGCGAAGAACTGGTCCATGAGCTGCAAGAACATGTCAAGAAGGTAACGGCTCCCTACAAATATCCACGAATAATCTGCTTCGTGGACGAACTTCCTAAGACTTTGGGTGGTAAGATAAAGCGTGCCGAAATTAGAAAGAAAAACGAAGATAGTACGTAAATCTGCGACCCTACCCTTTGCGGTAGGGGTTTTTGCACTTTTACTCACATCAATCCTTCCCGCATTTACCCCTGATGCCTACGCGGCCAATGCAGCCGAGTTGCAGCAGCGTGCCCGCGATGCTTCTTCACGCATGAATCAAATGCAGCAGGGCCTTTCAACAGCCCTCGAAGCCCTAAATCAAGCTACGGCAGAACTTCAGAAAACAGAAGACGACATTGTCGTGGCAGAAGAAGAGGCGACCAGACTTGAGGGTGAAATCGAGCAGAATCAGGCGGCTCTTGCCCGGCAGGCAGACTTCATCTACCGCAATGGCCCCCTGGTGTATTTGGAGGCCCTGTTTTCATCACGCACGATAACGGACTTTACGGCGACGCTTGAAGTAGTTGATGCTCTAGCGCAAAATGACGCCAATACGGTCGTCATGCTACGCGCCCAAACCAGAGAGCACCAACAGGTGCTGACAAGCCTAAATGAACTGCGCGACCGTCAAGAGTCAGTTACGGCTTCAAAGCAGCGAGATGCAAGTGCTGCCCAGAGCCTGCTTGATCAGCAGCAGTCATACATTAGCTCTTTGAACTCTCAGGTACAGGAAGCCCTGCAAGCTCAAGTCGAGCAGCAGCGCCAACAAGAAGCCACCAGGCCCGCCGCACCATCGGGCAGCAACCGTCCTTCGGGACCATCTGCCGGTGGCGGTAACGGTGGCGGTAACAGCAACGCGGGCAGCGGCAGTAACAATGGTGGTAGCAATAATGCTAATGGCGGCAACGGCAGCGGTGGCGGCACTAGTGGCGGAAGCAGCAATGGCGGCGGCGGTGGTGGCGGTGACTACATTGGCACCGGCACGATTTTTACCGGTATTGCCTCCTGGTACCAAATCGGTACCACGACGGCAAACGGCGAAGCCTTCAATCCCAATGCCATGACGGCAGCACACCCCTCACTGCCCTTTAATACCCTGGTCCGCGTAACCTTTCGCGGAAACAGTGTGGTTGTGCGTATTAACGATCGCGGCCCCTTTACGGGTGGGCGCATTATCGACTTGTCTCGCGGTGCCGCAGAAGTTATTGGCCTGCGTTCTGCCGGTGTCGGAACCGTAACCGTCGAGATTGTCCAGCGTCCGTAAGCAACACCGCGACGTGCAAAACGACAGATAGGTGATCACATGACTCTTCCTGAAATCACAGCCACAGCGGCGCGCGACATAAGCAAGCTGCACATCGCTGTCTTACAGGGCGGTACCTCGGCCGAGCGTGAGGTTTCGCTGCGCACGGGCGAAAACGTCAGCGCCACCTATCGCGAACTGGGCTGTGAGGTCACGGTTCTCGATGCCGCGGACCTCGACTTCATTGAGAAGTTGCGCGCCCTACAACCCGACCTCGTGTTCATTGCCCTGCATGGCAGCGCGGGTGAAGACGGCACCATTCAGGGTCTGCTCGAGATACTGGGTCTGCCCTACACGGGCAGTGGCGTACTTGCAAGCGCGCTGGCCATGAACAAACAGGTCAGCAAGCAGCTGTTTAGCCACTTTGGTCTGCGCAATCCTCGAGGCCTGCTCTTAAAAAGTGGTCGTGAAAGCTATGAGGCTGTCTGCACCATGCTGGGCACAAGCTCGCTTGTCGTCAAGCCCAACGCCGAAGGCTCTTCTGTCGGTGTTTCCCTGGTGGAGTGCGCCCAAGACTATGAGGCGGCCTTTAGCCAAGCTGCTTGCCCAGACGGCCAGGCCTTAGTAGAAGAGTGCATCACGGGTCGTGAGCTCACCGTTGCCGTGCTGGGGGATGCAGAAGGCCCTGCCTTTCCGCTGCCGGTTATTGAAATCATTCCAAAAACTGAGTTCTATCATTTTGACAACAAGTACACGGCACATGCCACAGAATATGTCGTACCCGCAGACCTTGATGAGGCGGTGACGAATGCCTGCATGCAACTGGCGCTCGATGCTCATGTCGTGCTGGGATGTCAGGGTTATTCGCGATCAGATATTAAGCTTCGTGCCGATGGCACCGCCTATTTGCTCGAAACCAATACCCTGCCAGGACTTACCAGTACCTCGCTGATTCCCAAGGCTGCAGCCGCAGCTGGGATCGATATGGCGGATTTGCTCATACGAATCGCACAATATGCCCTCAATAAATAGCTGAATTTTCGTATACAATTTGTCCGTGCTCTAGTATCATTTACCCTTGCGGGGGATGAAATCACGTCCCGCACCTTCCTGATGAGGTACATCAGGAGGTCCGCCGTTTTGAGAAAGGTCTGAGGAATACATGCTTATCACGCGCAGAACTGATTACGCTATTAGAATCATGCGAACCATTGCGGAAAATGATTCGGGCAGACCTATTTCGGTCCGCGAAATCGCAGAGCGCGATACGATACCCTACCAGTTTGCCCGTCGTATTACCTATGATTTGGCTAACGAAGGTCTGGTGAAAGTGACCAGGGGCGCCCGTGGTGGCGCAGATCTCGCACGCCCTGCAGAAGAAATCTCATTACTTGAAGTCATTGTCGTCGGGCAGGGCAAGCCCATCTGTTCACGCTGCTCGCTCGAAGACGAGTGGTGCGAAAACGAGGCCTCTTGCTCGGTGAAGACCGCGCTCGAAGACCTTGACGTCTACGTCAACGAATATCTGTCGAACCTGATGCTCAGCCAGGTTATCCGCGCTATCGAGGACCGTCCCTACAGCACGGATAACTAAATCATCCTTGGTAAAGGGTGTCCAAGCCTCGTGAAAAATTCGTTCATCGCATTTACGGCTCGGGCCCTGCGGCCCTTTGCTGCACTCTTTTATGCCTGCATCAAGCTGCTACGTCCCCAGCAGCACAAAGCGACCTTTATTTCACGTCAAAGCGACCTGACCCCCGTTGATTTTCAGCTTCTTGCCCGCGAGCTGACGGCGCAAGACAGGAGCCTGAAAATCAAGATTCTGTGCTGCAGCGATGCCACCAGAGGCTCGCGCTTTTTGGGCAATCTGCGCCAAACGATGCTTGAGCTCTGGCATATTGCCAGCTCGCAGGTGGTGGTGCTTGACGGCTACGCGCTTTCGATTTCCTATTTTACCCAGCGCAAGAGCCTTTATGTCTTACAAATGTGGCATGCGCTCGGAGCCATCAAGCGCTTTTCCTGGCAGGCCATCGACACGCCGGGGGGCCGCAACGCAAAGATTGCCCGCGCCCTGCGCATGCATGCGAATTACACGGCGCTCTTAGTAGGCGGAGTCGCATCGGTTGAAGTCTTCCGCCACGCCTTTAGAACGCCCCGCTCGCGCATCCATGTTCTGCCACTGCCGCGCACCGACGTTCTGCGAACGCCTGATTTGAACCGAATCGACCTGTTGATGTCGTCCCACAAAGAGTTCTTTGCCCACGGACCTGTCATTTTGTACGCGCCGACCTTTCGCGATGATGACGAATCATATGCCCAGTGGATGCGTGCCCTGCGCCAGCTTGCGCAGGCAGTCGAGGACATCGATGCGACGCTCATCGTGAAGACTCACCTGCGCGAACACGAAGAAAGCGCTCAGGATAAAGCCTATTTTGCAGAGTCTGACCATGTCATCTTCAACCCAGAAGTTGATACCCTGGACCTTTTAGCCATCGTCGATCACGTCATCACTGACTACAGTGGCGTGTCTTTCGAGGCTGCCGTTGCAGGCAAGCCCCTGTGGTTCTATATACCTGACTATGCTGATTACCGGGCAAAGCGTGGTTTGAATTTTGACCTGCGTGACTACCTGCCTGATGCCTGCTTTGATGACCCCGTCGAGCTTCTGGAACGTGCGCGCACAACAAGCCTGCCCACCCCGCAACAAGAGCAGTTTCTACAGGACTTTGTCGCGCTATCACCCCGACCTGAACTGACGAGCTCAAAACAAATCGCACGCTTGATACTAAAAGGTATACAATAGAGAGCGGTCAATTAGGGGTTGTTGCGTCCCATGGGACTCCTCAGCCACATATTCACAATACCCTTCGCCTTATATAACCCTAGAATCACGACGTAGAAGTGAGGACTTCGAACATGTTGCAGGAAAATTTACGTAATATTGCGATTATCGCGCACGTCGACCACGGCAAGACGACCTTGGTTGATAAGCTGCTGCAGACGGCAGGCGTTTTTCGCGAGAATCAGGAAGTCGCAGAGCGCGTGCTGGACAGTAATGATCAAGAGCGCGAGCGCGGCATTACGATTCTGGCAAAGAATATTTCCATCCGTTATAAGGATGTAAAGATTAACGTCATCGACACGCCTGGTCACGCCGACTTTGGTGGCGAGGTCGAACGCGTTTTGCGTATGGCAGATGGCTGCCTCTTGATTGTGGATGCCTTTGATGGTCCTATGCCTCAGACACGCTTTGTCTTGAAAAAAGCCTTGGAAAACAACCTGAAACCCATGGTTGTCATTAATAAGATCGATCGTCCGGGGGCGCGTCCCATCGAGGTGCTGGACGAAGTCTTTGAGCTGATGTTAGAGCTGGGTGCTGATGATGCCCAGCTTGATTTTCCCGTCATCTATGCCAGCGCGCTCAATGGTTATGCGCGCCTCGAGCCAGAAGACAGCAACATGGACATGGCACCCCTGCTGGACGCGATCTTGCAATACATTCCTGCCCCTGATGTCGACCCCGAAGGTCCCGTGGCTCTTCAGATTTGTCAGGTCGACTTTTCCAGCTATTTGGGACGTATTGGTGTGGGCAGGCTGTTTTCGGGCACCTTGCGCAATGGTGACAAACTGCAGATTCACAAGAACAATGGCGAGAACTTTACCGCCCAGGTAAAGCACCTCTTTACCTTTGAAGCCCTGGGTCGCGAAGAGTGCGAAGAGGCCGGTGCAGGCGACATTGTTGGTGTTTCTGGTGTTGAAGACTGCGACATTGGAGACCTCTTTACCACGATTGGGCAAGAATTTGACCTTGACCCTATTGAGGTCGAAAAGCCTACGATGTCGGTCGTCTTTGAAGCTTCAACCAGTCCTTTGGTGGGGCAGGAGGGCGAAATCGTTGGTGGTCGCCAACTGAAAGAGCGCCTCATGCGCGAAGCTGAATCAAATATTTCGATGCAGATTACTGAAACCGAAGATAAGCGCGGCATGAATGTTGCTGGTCGTGGTGTCCTGCACCTGTCAGTACTGATGGAGACTATGAGGCGTGAAGGCTTTGAGTTCCAGGTGGGACGTCCTCAGGTTGTATACGGCACAGATGAGGCCGGAAACAGAACTGAGCCTATCGAGCTTGCCGTGGTTGACGTCCCCAGCGAATCTGCTGGCAAAGTCATCGAGATCTTTGGTTCTTCGGGAGGCGAGATGACAGAAATGGTCCAGCGTGACACCTTGGTGCATCTGGTCTTTAAGATTCCATCGCGCGGCATGATGGGTCTGCGCGCACGCATCCTGAATGCGACGCGCGGCGAGGGTATCTTGTTTCACACCTTTAGTGAATATGGTCCTTATCGCGGTGAACTATCAGGTCGTCAAAATGGTTCTCTGATTGCCATGACTTCTGCAAAATCAGTGGCCTTTGCTCTTGATTCACTGCAGCAGCGCGGCAAGCTGTTCATCGGACCTGGTGAGATGTGCTACGAAGGTATGATTGTGGGCGAGGCTTCACGCGCCGGTGACCTGGTGGTAAATGTTGCGAAGGCAAAGCAGCTGACGAACATTCGCGCCGCTTCTTCTGATAAGGCAGTGGTACTTGCTCCTCCCATGACTTTTACCCTCGAGGAAGCACTTGAGTACATCGAAGATGACGAGCTGGTCGAGATCACACCTAAGTCGATTCGACTGCGCAAAAGACTGCTTTTGGAAAATGACCGCAAAAGGGAGCGTAAAAAGGCCTAAGGCCGCGCATCTTTTTATGGTCAGCCGCTTTGTGCGTGCTACTATTAAAAACCCAAGGCATTTTTGCCAGAGCGTTTGAGCTGGCATGAAATTTTGGAGAAACTTCGAACAAGCTGGGTTTGTACAGCGCAAACCCCCAGACGAGGAGGAACAAGATGGGTAAATGCGGAAAATTTCTCTTAGGCGGCGTCATCGGATTTGCTGCAGGCATTTTGCTTGCTCCAAAGTCGGGTGTTGAGACGCGAGCCTTCCTTAAAGAAAAGGCTTCAGCCTACATGGACAATGCTGATGTTATGACAGACAATGTCCGTGACCGTGCCGTAGAACTGTATTCAACAGCAACAGATTATGCGGGAGACGCATCATCACAGCTGAAAGAAAAAATTGATGTCGCCCGCACAAAGATTGGCGACAAGGCAGCTGCCGTCAAGGGTGGCGGTCAGACAACGGCGGTAGATGCCGCGGTTGAAGCTGCAAGTGAAGCTGTCGACGCAGCGGGTGCAGCTGTTGATGCTGCGGTGGAAGCAGAAGCTGCAAAGGCATAAGTAACGACGCTCGTTAAGAGCACTAAGAGTTATAGAGAGTTATCGTAGGGCGCGCCAAAATCGCTGCTGAGACCACGGTCAAACAGGAGCAGAGTTGAAAGACCTGTATCTAAAAGAGCGAAAACTAGGGGGACGTATCAACCACTCGAAACGTGGTCTGTTACGTCCCCTTTTCTTTCTGCTGCTTGCCCTTGGTCTTATTGCGGCCGTCGTCTTTTATGCGCCCCAGCTCTTTCGCTGGCCGGTCAGTATTACCATTAATGGCGTGCACCAACAGGTCAGCTACGGCACGACCCTGAGCAGAGCCGCTGCCATGAACATCAGCCGCGACCAGCTCTTTGGAGACCTGATTGCCGTAGACGGTGAAGTCTACGAGCGCTTTGGCGGCGAACCTCCAGTCTTTACCGTACGTGGTAGCGAGCGCGATGGCGACACAGTGATACGGACGCGTCAGACCATCACGGTCAGCCGTGGCGCTGACATCACGGAAGAAGTATCAGAAGTTGAAGTTGAGGTCGAGCCAGAGCTGCGTCGCACAGGATCTGGCCCCTTTAGGCATGTTGTCTCTGCCGGTCAGGTTGGTATCTCAAAGAAAAAAGTGGGCATGAGGTCGGGCATCGAGCTCGAAGCTGTCGAGGTCACTGCTCCTCTCCCCGTCGAGGTGGTTTTCTCCGCCTATCCAGAAGACGGCAGCCCCGTTATAGCACTGACTTTTGACGATGGGCCGCATCCCGTCCACACGCCAGCACTGCTTGATGCGCTGGCGGCAGAAGGGGTCAAGGCGACCTTCTTTGTGACCGGCGTCGAAGTAAATAGGCATCCCGAACTGGCGCGCAGGATCGTCGATGAAGGGCATCAGATAGCAAATCACAG
>WRBW01000003.1 GCA_009784345.1 Coriobacteriia bacterium
AAATCGAGTTCTGCCAACTTGAAACCGTCTGTAGTTGCAAGCAGGGCTTCGAAGCGCTCTTTCGCTGTCTGCGCAAATGAATCCGAAACCAACCAAACCTCACCAGGATGCTGTCCCCTACCCACGCGTCCGCGCAATTGATGAAGCTGTGCAAGTCCGTAGCGGTCCGCATCAAGTATCACCATGACTGTTGCGTTATGAACGTCCACGCCGACCTCTATGACGGTCGTAGAAATCAAAACGTCTATCTTTCCAGCACGGAAACGGTCCATGACGGCTGCCTTTTCAGTTGATTTCATGCGCCCTGTCAGCAGCTCAACACGATAGTCGGCAAACTCGCCCATGCTCAGCATATCTGCAAGTCGCAGCGCAGGCACTGCCTCTGCCTGTGAAGACTCATCAATCAGGGCGCAGACGATGTAAGCTTGTCTTCCTGCCGCCACCGCTTGATGTACCGCGTCATAGGGTTTGTCAATGGCAGAAAACTTCACCTTCTGCGTGCTGACGCCGGCACCGGCAATAGGCCTTTCGCGCAAGTAGCTCGCAGCCAAATCCCCAAAGGCCGTCAAGGTCAGAGTGCGCGGGATGGGGGTCGCACTCATTACCAGAACATCAGCGCTGCATCCGTCGGTCCAACCCTTGTCATGAAGTGCCTTGCGCTGCTCGACACCAAAGCGATGCTGCTCGTCTACTATCGCAAGGGTCATGCGCTTGAAAATGACATCTGGCTGCAACAAGGCATGAGTACCAAAAAGAACCGAAAGTTTGCCAGATGCAAGATCTTTGAGAAGATCTCTGCGCAGGTTCGCAGGTGTCGCACTGGTCAACAGACCCCAGCTAACTCCAATTTGGTCAAACAAAGGCCCCAGCTTTCCTGCATACTGCTGAGCCAAGACTTCAGTTGGTGCCATCATGGCGGCCTGCCCCGCAGAATCTGCCGCGACTGCTAGGGCGTAGGCCGCAACGATGGTCTTGCCCGTACCCACGTCCCCCAACAAGAGCCGCTGCATAGGTTTTGAAGCAGCCATATCCTGTAGTATTTCTGACACGGCAGTAGCCTGATCAGTCGTCAGCTCAAAGGGAATATTTTCATCCAGTGCCTTGCGAGCACGACCCTGTTCATGGTGAGTATGACCACTACCCTCGCGGGTCAGGGCGTAGCGGCGACGCGCAAGCAGCAGCTGAAAATCAAGGAGTTCACCGTAGGCCAGCCTTTGTCGTGCAAGATGAGCCTGCTCGAGGCTTTCGGGAAAGTGCAGCTTGTGCAGTGCCCACGCGTATGATGGGAAATCATGAGCAGCACGCATAGCTACCGGCAGGTATTCACTGACCTGTGCAAAATCGTCGACGGCAGCAGCCACGATACGGCGAAGCCAGCCAACAGAAAGCCCTTCTGTGGTGCCGTGAACCGGCAGTACCCGACCCATATGACTACTCTCGGTGCTCTGGACGCTCTCCCCCGCTGTCTGACCTTGCGTGAGAGCCGCGTCCACCGGTGCGTCAGCTATTTTTTCAACAAAAGGTTGGACGATTTGCTTCAGACCCTGGCGATACTTGATGTCTCCCGAAAAAGCCAGCACTTGTCCCTTGCGGTAGCTTTGTTCGACCCAGGGCTGATTGAACCAGACGCCAATCAGAGTACCCGTGCCGTCTGTCAGGGTGACTTCGGTGACCGTCAACTGCTTGCGTCCCGGGCGTCGCATGCTGCGCTTTGTAACTTCATGGACGGTACCCACGACGGTGGCGTCGCCTGGCTGGACGGGCCCGAGCTGTGCGGTATTGGTCAGATCAAGATAGCGGTAGGGCGCGTGGTACAGCAGATCGCCGATGGTGGTAATGCCCAGATTCGTCAGTAGCTTTGCCCGTGTGGCGTTGACGAAGCGAGCCTGGGCGACATCTGCCGACCAGGCCAGAAGGCGGCTTGCCGGATCTTTCGTGACAAGCTTGTTGCTCTTGCTCGTGGTTGTCACGCTACCCGCTCCTGCCTTGTGCTAGTTCTTGTAGTCAGCTGGGTCGAGGTCGCGCCAGAACAAGGTGGCGGCGGTTCCTGGGCCGGCATAGATGCCCACGATAATGCCAATCTGGTTTGTTCCCGTATAGGTGCCGGGCACCTTATCTTCCTTCATGAAAGCATGAAGCTCTTCGACGTGCGAGACATCTTCAGCATAGAGAAGCATATAGTTGAGGTCGCCCTTGTCAGCGACGTCCTGATAGCGCTCATTTATGATTTTAGGAATAGAATGGAAGGCCTTTTTGCGACCGCGCATTTTTTTAATGGCATCGATGACGCCGTCGTCTTCAAAAGTGCATATAGGTTTGATGTCAAGAGCAGAAGCCACGAGGCCTGCGGCGCGTCCTGCTCGTCCGCCGCGCACCAGGTATTCCAGCGTGTCAAAGACAATCAGGAGGCTCATTTCGTCACGCACCGCCGTTAGGTAGTTGACGGTTTCTTGAACACTGAGTCCAGCATTTACCGCACGCAGTGCCTGCTGGCACAGCACCTGCATTGAAAGTGTCACGATGCGTGAATCAAAGACATGAACCGGAATGGGTGCATCTTCTGCTGCCATGCAGGCGACGTCATAGGTCGCGGACAGGCCAGAAGAAATGCAGACATAGAGCACGCTTTCATAACCAGCGTCTGCGAGCTCCTGAAACTTTTGGTCAAAGGTTAGACGGCTGGGCTGAGAGGTTTTGGGCAACTTGTTATAATCTGACAAGAGGGCATCCCAAAAGTCGCGAGCCCCAAAGTGGTCAGAATCTGAAGTGCTGCCATCAGGAAAAGCCAGAGGAATGGGAACGATATCAAACCCCAAATCGATGACCTCGGCGTTAGTGCGGTCGCACCCACCATCAGTAATAATGGCGATCTTCGATTGGTTCTTTGACACGTGTTCTCTCCTCTTCCCTAGGATTTACTTTGCGTTGCTGAAGCTAATTGGCGGCTTTCCAAACCTCTTGTAATACGCTGGAGCTGTCTCGCTTACTCGATGGCCAGCAGCAGTGGATACAGTGGCTGGTCACCACGTTGGCAGTCAACCTCGAGGTCTGGATAGGCCTTTTCGATTTGAGCCGCCAGTGCTTCCATGGCTTCATCGCTGTAGTCTTCGCCTGCAAGAATGGTTAGGTTTTCGCAGGCATGTGCGCAGAGCTTTGGCATAAGTGCGAGGGCAACCTCATCAACGCTGCTGCCCAGTACTTCGATGTCTTTCGAGTCGACAATGCCCATGATGTCGCCTTCTTTGATTTTGCCGACAGCGGGCGCGCTCGAGTCCTTTATGGCAGCGGTTACCTCGCCATAGTTGACCTCTTCGGCGCCTTCAAGCATCTCTTCTGCTAGAGCCTCGACGTCAGTCGCTGCCCCATCAAACATCAGCATGGCAGAGAAAGCAGCAGGTACGTTGGTTGTAGGCACCACATAAGCAGGCTGTGGCAGTGCGGTTGCAGCAGCCTGAGCCGCCATAACAATGTTCTTATTATTGGGCAGCAAGATGATGTTATCAGCATTTAAGGTCGCAGCCGCATCGATGAAGTCCTGAGTTGAAGGGTTCATGGTCTGCCCACCCTTGATGACGTAGTCAACACCCAGTGAAGTCAAAATGTTTGCCAAACCGTCTCCTGACGAAACGGCAATGACGGCAATGTTTTTGTGAGGCGCGGGCGCTGCATTTGCACCAGCTGCCCCTGTGCCTGTCTGCGCAGCCTGCTGCTGACGCATATTGTGAATGTGCACATCTGCAACTTCACCCTGCTTCAAGTGGAAGGCTAGAACAGCCGCTGGGTCATCTGTGTGGACGTGCACCTTGTACTGACCATCTGCACCAACGACCAATTCGCTACCACCCAAAGTGCCCAGATGGTCCAAGGCTGCATCGACATCAAAGTCGCCGCTACTCATAAAGAGGAACTCTGTGCAGTACAGGAATTCATCATCATCCCAGTCATCCACGGGTGTTACGACCATGTCGTTTCCGCGCATAGGCTCAAACTGAGGCAAATCTGCAAGCTCACGACCCAAGAGCAGTGCCATAAAAGCATCGTAGACAATAACCAGACCAAAGCCACCAGCGTCAACGACGCCCGCTTCCTTCAAGACCGGCAAAAGTTCTGGTGTGCGACGTACTGATTCATGGGCCGCTGCAGAAACACCATCTGCCGCTGCCTCAAAGTCCAGACCAGCCTCTGCCGCAGAACGTGCAGCAGTTGCCATATCTGCAATGACCGTAAGCATCGTACCCTCAACAGGCTTACGAACAGCCTGCCAGGCGACTTCTTTGGCGCGCTCTAAAGATGCGGCCAGACGCTCGGTAGCCTCAAAGCCATCAGAAGCCACCAGACCCTCGCAGATACCACGAATAATCTGGGACAAAATAACACCCGAGTTCCCGCGAGCGCCCATCAAAGACCCATGTGTCGCAGACTTGCAATACTCTTCAATGCTGGCACCTGCAGCAAGCTTAGACACATCATTTACAACAGATTCCAGTGTCAAGGTCATATTCGTACCCGTGTCACCATCGGGCACGGGAAAGACATTCAATTTATTAACTTCTTCGACGCGCAGCTTCAGAGCCTGAGCTGCACCAGCGATAACGGCAACGACGGGAGTCGCAGCCTGTTTGTCTGACTTTGTCATCACTTAAGCCCCCTGACGAACTTTCACTTCCAAAACGTGCACGTCGACACGCTCGACCTTGATTTCAGTCATCGTGGTCAGGGTGTAACGCACGCGGTCAGCCAGATTACGCGATACTTCAGCAAGCTGTGTACCGTATTCGATGACGACATAGAGGTCAACTTCGACCGTCGAGGCCAGAGGCTCGCCCGCCTCATCAACAGAGTTAGTGATTCTCACGCCACGACGCAGCTTGTTTTGTGGCAAAAGCTGCACCAGTCCATCGCGCAAGCTCGGGGCCGCCATGCCCACAACACCATAACTTTCCATCGCAGAATAACCCGCCAAATCGGCCAAAACTTCGTTGGAAATATGAATGGCCCCGCCTGTCAATTCAGCTGTCATGAGACTCCCTTTCTCGATAATTACCAGCCGTCCATTATAACAAAACAGCCTGGTACCCCTCCCTGGGTTTAGGTGCAAAACATATAAGAAGAGGAGTGCGTCCAGGTCTGGACACACTCCCCCGCTTGATTACTTATGAGGTCTTAGGCAGCAGTTGAGCCCAAGTCGTAGCGCGTGAAGGCTACGATCTCGATGCTGTCGCCGATTTCTTTGGCGACGCGTGCGGTGTATTGCTCGATGCTGATGTCCATGTCCTTGACATAGGCTTGCTCGACCAGCGCCTGCTCTTTAAAGAACTTGTTCAGGCGACCTTCGGCCATTTTTTCCTGAATGGCTTCTGGCTTGCCGCTTTCTGCAGCTTGGGTCTTGTAGATTTCCTTTTCGCGGTTGATAACGTCTGCATCAAAGTCGTCGCGGCGCACGGCCATAGGGCTTGCGGCAGCTACCTGCATGGCAACGTCGCGGGCGTAAATCTTGAAGACTTCATTTTCAGCCGTAGCCTGGTTGCCCAGAGCAAACTGAACCATGATGCCGATCTTTGCGCCGCCGTGGATGTAGGCTGCCAAAGCACCGGTGCTTTCGATTTCAACGCGCGTGAAGCGGGCGACCTGGATGTTTTCACCCAGCTTACCGACGGCTTCACCAAAGAGCTCTTCAACGGTTATGTCGCGGTTAGGAACCTTCAGGGTCTTCAGCGCATCGACATCTGCAGGGTTGTCTTTGACAACTACCTCTGCCAGAAGCTTCACGAAATCAGTAAAGTTCTGATTCATGGCAACAAAGTCTGTTTCGCAGTTCACTTCGATCAGTGCACCGGTCTTGTCGTCAACGCTGATATATTCTGCAATCGCACCTTCGTTAGTGGCACGACCTGCCTTTTTGGCATGTGCAGCCAGACCTTGAGTACGCAGGTAGTCGATGGCCTTTTCGATGTCACCTTCGACTTCGGTCAGAGCCTTCTTGCACTCCATCATGCCGGCGCCGGTCTTTTCACGCAATTCCTTAACAAGTTTTGCCGTAATTTCTGCCATGGTGTAGCTCCTCCTTATGAGTGTAAATGCTGTGTTAGCACGCTTGTATCAGTGGGGTCAGCTTATGCAGCTGGGGTTGTGCCTGTTTCAGCAGCTGCAGTGACTTCAGCATCTGCAACTTCGCTCAGGTCAACAACAGGCGCGTCCTCTTCAGGGCGCACAGGGCTTGCCTCAATGTGCTGTACGACTTCTTCTTCAGAAGGTGCAGCAGCGGCAGCAGCCAAGTCAGCGGCGGCAGCTTTTTCAGCCTCAAGTTCAGCAGCCTTCATGGCAGTGATGCCACCGTTACCCTCAAGAACCGCAGCAGAAATAACATTCGTGATTAGTGAAATCGAACGAATCGCATCATCGTTTGCAGGGATGGGGAAATCAACCTCATCGGGATCGCTGTTGGTGTCAAGAATTGCAATAATAGGAATATTAAGACGACGAGCCTCAGCAACCGCAATGGTCTCACGGGTTGTGTCAACGATGAACAATGCCGCAGGAAGCTTACGCATGTTGCGAATACCTTCGAGGTTATTGCGCAGCTTTGCGAGCTCCTTGTTCTTGAGGATTTGCTCCTTCTTTGGCAGTGTTGCCATGGTGCCATCTTCGATCATGGCTTCGATTTTTTCCATGTGAGTAACGCGCGAACGCACGGTTTCAAAGTTAGTCAGCATACCGCCCAACCAGCGATGTGTAACGTAAGGCATACCAGCTTGCTTTGCAGCAGTCTCCAGAGGCTCTTGTGCCTGCTTCTTTGTGCCGACAAAGAGGATTTCGCCGCTGTTCTTACCTTCAGCACCTTGCTTGCCAACGGTGTAGGCATATTTGTAAGCTTTTTCAAGCTCAGCCATAGTTTTTTGGAGGTTCAAGATATAGATGCCGCCACGCTGGGTGAAAATGTAGGGCTTCATCTTTGGATTCCAACGACGGGTCTGATGCCCAAAGTGGACGCCTGCTTCTAACAGGCCTTTCATAGTAACAGTAGCCATAGTAGTACCTATTCCTTTCGTTGTGTCCTCTGCAAGCTTCTTCCTAGCGCGCCACCTCTTTGAGGCACATCGGCACATCTAGTCCACTTGCATGTGTAATACTGCGGAGGAGTGCGTCCTTGCACCCAACACAGTTTGCTGTTCAATGGTGTCCCCTTCAAAAATGCAAATGGGGTTCCCCAAGATTTTTTACGAGTACATAAGTGCCGTATCGGAGAGCGACGCGTAAAAATCTACGCGAGCTTTACGATACGGTGCTTTGGTGCCGTAAAAAACTTGGGGCGAGTAACGGGATTTGAACCCGCGGCCTCCTGAGCCACAGTCAGGCGCTCTAACCAGCTGAGCTATACCCGCCATTTTCAGCAGCTCAATATTGTAGCAAAAAATCCCCTAGCTGTCACAAGAATTGAGAGAGACTTTTTGCTCATAATTTCACCAAAGGCCCCTTTTGGGTCTTTGGACTGCACTGCTGTAGTCACACTTACCAGTGATGATGTCAACGCTAGCGATTAAGGTCGAATTGGGGGCTGACGGCCATGTAGACAGCACGTGCCACGGCATCGCGCCAATAATTCTCTTCAAAGTGACCCAGATCCGTGGGGCTTGCCGTGCTCCCCAGCACGATTTCAACCGTATTGCGCGCTGCTGCCTCGCCAAAGGCATCGATGCGCTCAAGCCCTGCTTCAATCTGTTGATACTGTAATCGTTCTTGAATCTTTACGGCGGCAGAATTGGCAGAAATGTCAGGAGCCTTAATGACAATACCGCCACCACCAGAGGTATTGACGCTGAGACGAATCTGCAGCTCGGGCATGGCAGCCTCTGCCCTGCGATCAAACTCTCCTTGCGCGACGCTGCGCTCTCTACTGCTGCGTGTGACCGTGACCTCCGCATGTGCCGCTTCAAAAAGCGAAGACAATCTACGCGAGACATCAAAGCTCACATCCCCAGCAGCCGTCGACACATAGTGCGGCTCGATAACAACTTGCAGGCCATTTAAGGCAAACTCAACCAGCCCCGCACTTAAGACATGACTTGCAACATAGACCGAAACCTGTAGCTCGTCTTCATTTTCCGTATCGGTGATAGAAAAGCCAGAAGGCGGTGTTGTCAAAAGAACCGTTCCCGCAGGCTCATCAGAAGGCAGTTGCTTTACACTCACAACCAGACCCAGTCGCTCGAGGGTCATTCGAGCAGTTTCAATATCTTGTCCAATGAGGTCTGGCAAAACAATACCATCAGGACCTGCAGATACGTGGAGCTCAATGCGGTCGCCTTCTTGAAGTCGCGTGCCCTGCAGCGGTAGCTGATCTATCACCTCGCCCTGTGGCGCGTCACTGGCCTCGAGTCCCGCAACATTACCCTGCAGGCCCACATCAGCGAGCTTGCGCTGAGCCTCTTCGATGCTCAATCCCACGAGCATGGGCGCACTCAACACCGGAGACACCCACGTGCTCATGGCAAGATAAAAGACTATGCAGGCAAGAGAGAGCGTCCACAGTAGGTAGCGCGTAATTTTTTCGCCGGTCAAGAGCTTTCTACGCGGGCTTCGTTCGCGCTCGATGGCAGGAAGGCGCAGCAGCTCAGCTGAACTGAGCTTGCTCGCAATACTGCCTCCTGCTATGTGCGACCGGTCCTCTGTCATGGCGACAGCTTGAAGTGTTTAAGCTTTTTGGTCGACTTGATAGTAGCTCTGGATGAAGCGAATGCTCTTTGTCTTGCAGTCCATGATGATGGAGTGCGCCTGATTTCCGTCACCGACGCCACTCAGGAGCTCGCCATCCGTGATGCCAGTTGCCAAAAAGACGGCGTCATCGCTGCGAACGAGGTCATCGCGCTGCAGTACGGCGTCGACATCGAGTTCTGCCGTCGCTATAGCACGCGCACGCTCGTCATCGTTTCTAAAGAGGAAGCGTCCCTGGAAATCGCCGCCCATGCAGCGCATGGCCGTAGCTGCTAATACACCTTCGGGTGCGGCACCACTGCCCATGTAGAGGTCGACGCCGGTGTCATCGAGAGCTGTTGCCATGACAGCAAAAATGTCCCCATCACCAATCAGGCGAACGCGAGCGCCAGCAGCACGCACTGCTGCAATGGTGTCAGCGTTGCGGTCGCGGTCAAGCAGGCACACCGTCAGATCGCTGACCTCTACTCCCAAGGCCTTTGCAACGGCCTGGCAGTTTGCTTCTGGACTGGCGTCGATATCTATCACGCCTGCGGCAGCTGGTCCGACTGCTATTTTTTCCATGTAAGTATCAGGGGCATACAGCAGGGCGCCGCGTGGTGCAAAGGCAAGTACGGCCAATGAATTGGGCTGTGAATAGGCGCACATATTGGTGCCCTCAACAGGGTCAACCGCAATGTCGATTTCTTCGCCACCCGTGCCTACTTCTTCACCGATGAAAAGCATGGGGGCTTCATCACGCTCGCCTTCTCCTATGACGACGCGACCAGAAATAGGCAGCTTATTCAAGGCCTCGCGCATCGCCTCAACAGCGGCGCCATCAGCGATTTTCTTTTCGCCACGACCGACCCAAGCACCTGCAGCAATCGCCGCTGCCTCGGTAACGCCTAGCATTTGGTTAATTCTGACCTGATCCATGTACTCTATCCTTTTCTCTTCAGTCGCGCACAAAAATGGCCATCAGGGCCACCTGAACTTGGTAATATGTTCAAAAACCCATCCTTGCCCAGCGCATCCACAAAGGGCGGTGCCACTTCGCTTTCCGTGAAGGGCTCTACTTCATATTCTTTGCCAGCTGCTGTAGCTAAGAATCGCTCTATGACAGACTGGTTTTCTACCGTAGCAATTGTACACGTTGCATAGAAGAGTCGACCACCTGGTTTCACCAAAGCTGCAGACCAGGAAATCATGCGCGAGCCCAGCTTTGCAAGCGCAATCAAGTCATCGGGCGAAAGCTTCCAGCGCTTGTCTGCGCCGCGGCGCAGGGTACCAAGCCCCGAACAGGGTGCGTCAATCAAAACGCTGTCAAAGGATGGACGCACTCCCCCTGTTAAGAGTCCTTTTTCTAAACGCTCATAAGCTGATTGCTTTTTCACATCTATCGTCAGATAGCGTGCTTCCCGAACTCCGTAGCTTTGCGCCGTGCGCAGGGCAACCTGATTCTTGAACTCATACAAATCGAGGCCAACAATCTGTGCAGGCCCGCCGCGCCTGCGAGCACCCGCTGCCATGACGAGTGACTTTGTGCCGCGTCCGCTGCCGACCTCAAGAAGCTGCTGGTCAGGCTGAGCCTTCACCAAGTCAACTACCTGCTGGGCAGCTAGGTCCATTGCTACAAAGGATGCACGCAGCTCTGCCGGCATGGCCCAGAACTTGGCCTGGTCGAGGATCTGATAGGCACCCTCGACTCCGGCGGATTTATAGCCAACTTTGGCAGCCTCAAGCGCCGCGAGGGACTGTTTTTCTGACCGCAGAAAGGGCAGCTGCGCGACATACAGAGGCGCTGGCTCATTATTGGTAGCCATCATTTCACGTGCACGCTTCGCGCCGTACTGGTCTTCCATCAAACGTGCCAGCCACAGAGGGTGACCATAAAGTGTCGCCGCAGCATTCAAATCTGTCTCAGGGTCGCCCCCCGGAAAGAGCTTCTCGCGCTTTTCGCTGAGCCTGCGTAAGACGGCGTTTGCAAGACCTCGATAAGTCTTTGAATTCGTGGCAAAGTAGGCCAGCTCTACACCTTGGTTCACCACAACGTAGGCCTCGGTCTTTTCGAAAAAGAGCTCATAGGCGGCAAGTGCGAGCGCGTCTTTCAAATCGTCAGGCGTCGCTTCTGGCTTTGACAATTCGGTCGCAACGAGCTGGTCCAAAGTGCCGCGCGTGGCAATAGTGCCGTAGGCAAGCCGTGTGGCAAAGGCCTTGTCGCGCGGGTCTATGTTGGCGCCCACTAGTGCAGACTGCATGGCCTCTGCTGCATAGGACTGCTTTTCGCGCACCCGCTTGATAACCTTAAAGGCGAGCCGCCGTGCGGGACTTAAACCCATGTTAAACCGTCCTTCGCTGGAAATCCGTTCAGCCAATCTGCTGCTGGCATGACTTTTTTGCCGTCAGGCTTGACCTCAATCAACTCGACACTGCCGTCTGCACAGCCCAGGTAAACACGTCGCGTACCCGAACTTTTGACCAGGCTCACCTGACCTTTGCGGAGTGCGTCCACACCCCTTGACTCACTGCCTTCTTGAGATTCTTCGACGCGCTGCGCTCGTTCAAGGTGAAGAGGTGAAGCTTCTTCCGAATACTTTATTGCTTCGAGGATGGTCGCACCCTTGCCCTCTATTTCAAGGCGTGCGGGTGCGTGAACGCTGCTTGCGCGAACACGGCGCAAGAAAGTTTCGACCGTCAGGTCGCTACTCAGTCGCAGCTCTGCCTTTTCAATCTTGTCAGCATAGCTGACCTGGGACTCATCTTGAACGGTCCAGGCAGCAGACCTGCCCAGGATGCTTGGGATCAAGTCAACCAGCAGTTGCCCACCCAGTACGGCTAGTTCGCGACGCAGCTGCGGGGCTGTTTTGCTGGCAACTTCGGTCATCGCCACACCGCAGTAAGGTCCCGTATCGAGACCCGCCTCCATGTACATGATGCTGACACCGGTATGGCTGTCTCCTTCAAGAATGGCACGCTCAATTGGTGCTGCACCGCGCCATCTGGGCAAAAGCGATGCGTGAACATTGATGCATCCTGCAGCAGGAATATCGAGCACCTCTTGTGGCAAAATCATGCCGTAGGCAGCAACGACAATCAAGTCGGGCTTGAGCTCTGCAAGCTCTTTTTGAACCTCTTCATCACGCAGACTTGTTGGCCTGTGCAGGTTGATGCCGCGATCGATGGCTAGCTTGCTGACCTCGCTGGGTACGGGCTTGCTACCCCTTTTTGATACGGCATCGGGCCGTGAATAGACGGCAACGACTTCGGAAAAGGACAGGGTGTCGAGCATAATGCGCAGTACATCTGCTGCAAAATCGGGGGTTCCCATAAAGACGATGCGAGCCTTGGGTGCAATAAAGGCTGGCCGATCAATGCGCTCGGCCAAATGGTTAATATTGTCATAATTTGACATTATGGGGATGAAGCGCTCAAACATCTCTGTTACTCCTTCGCAAGCGTCTAGAGCAGGTCAAAGTATTCACGCAGGGCATGCTTTTTGTCATCATCGCTCAAGCGATCGACAAAGCTCACGCCATCAAGGTGGTCATTTTCATGCTGGAACACACGTGCTAGAAAACCTTCTGCTACTACTTTCACCGGATTGCCCTGATGGTCAAAGCCTTCGACCACGACCCCGCTCGATCTTTCCACCGGTGCGTAGAGTGCTGGAAAAGACAGGCAACCTTCTTCGTCTTCTACGCACTCACCAGCTAAAATGACTTTCGGGTTCACCAGAGCAGCAGCCCCCGTGTCCCCAACAGGCGTACCGACCTCACCCTCTTCGCCTTCGATGTCATAAACAAAAACGCGCTGGGCAACACCTACCTGGATGGCTGCAAGTCCCGCACCATTTTCCTTACGCATCGTTAGAATTAAATCGTCTACCAGCTGCTGTAGCTGCAGCAAGGCAGCATCACTGCTGAGGTCAACGGGCTTACTGACCTGCGATAAACGCGGATCGGGATGGGAGACCACTTTGCGCGCACTGCCGCCCGTTTTTTTCATAAAAGGTGCTTTGAATACCACAGTAAATCCTAATTGTCTGTTGCTGTTAAATAGAGAATTCCGTCATCTGGAATGGGAATACTCTCCGTCCCCTGCATGACTATGACGTTTTCGGGACTGGCGATCTCAACGCGGGCCTCATGGGCGCCATCAAAAGTTTCGCTATTGCTGTCGGTGCCGCTGGTTATCGAGCCATCGAAGGCAATGTTGCCATCGACCAAAACCTGCACGACGCTTGCACGTCCCTCGCGAGCTTCAACCGTAAAGGAGAAGGGCACGCGCTGGTCTTCTGGCACCTGCGCTTCTGGCGTGGTACTGACCGTGGGGGTGGCCTCTGCGGGAAGTGGGTTCGTACCTGGCACAAAGCCGCTGTCCCTGTTCATAAAATAAATACCGCCAGCTATGACGGCAATCACTACGACGACCACGGCAATAACGCGCCAATTCATTTCATGCTCAGACTTTCGAGGCAGCGGTGCGAGGCTGGGGTTATAGGATGGCCTGGTCGCAGGCTCTCGACGTGAACCCTGTGACTGCCGATCAAACTGTGCCAGGAAGGAGGCTGGGTCGACACCACAGATTTTGCAGTAACTGAGGATGTAGCCGCGGGCATAACCTGACGCGGGCACGGCATCAAGGTTGTCGTTTTCCAGATTATCGATGGCAGACTGCATGATATGCGTGCGTTGTGACACGTCTTGGGCCGTGAGCCCAGCACTACGCCTTGCTTCAATAAGCATATCACCCAAGCTGCTCATGCTAATCTACCCTCTCCTCGGGATCAAAGTCATCATCGTAGTCCTGATCAAAGTCAGCATCAAAATCTGCCTCTGCCTCGTCCTCGAAATCGTCCTCGTCATAATCATCGGGATTTCTCAGCCGGGCAAGGCCTGCACTGTCAATCAAAACTTCGCGGGGTTTCGAGCCGTCTGGCGGCCCAACTACCCCTCTAGAATGTAACATATCCATGATGCGCCCTGCACGAGAATAACCCACAGAGAAGCGTCTTTGAATGCCGCTGGTCGACCCAAAGCCGGCAGCAACCACCATTTCAGCCGCGTCCCACAGCAGGGCGTCTTCTTCACCGGCACTGTCAGAGCCGTCAGAACCATCAGCTCCTGATACCGCGACATCGAAAATCGATTCGTCATAGGTGACGTCTCCTGCTTGATCGCGCAAGAATCCGACAGCCGCCTCGATTTCGTCTTCTGAGACATAGCAGCCCTGGATGCGCTTGGGCTCAGGCCAGGACGGAATCGAGAAGAGCATATCACCCAGACCTGTCAGCTTTTCTGCACCAGAAACGTCCAAAATAACACGTGAGTTACTGGCAGTCGCCGTTCTAAAGGCAACACGGTTGGTAATATTTGCCTTGATTTGACCGGTCACAACATTGGCATCAGGTCGCTGCGTTGCCACAATCAGGTGAATACCTGCTGCACGTGCCAGCTGGGCAATCTGAACAATGGATGACTCGACTTCTTTTGCTGCCTTGTCCATCAGATTTGCGAGCTCATCGATGACGATGACCAAATAGGGCAGCTCAAGAGCATCCTCGCCATGCTTGCCATCGATGACGGCCTGATTGTATTCCCCAATGTTTCGGGCTCGATGCTTTTCAAGCGTCGCCAGACGTCTTTCCATCTCTCCCACAGCCCAGGCAAGAGCAGATGCCGCCTTCTTCACGCTGGTCACAACGGGCACCTTCAAGTGCGGAAGACCATTAAACATCGAGAACTCAACACGCTTGGGATCAATCAGAATCAGGTTTACTTCAGCAGGTGTTGCCCGCATAATCATCGTCATAATCATCGAGTTGACTGCGACCGATTTACCCGACCCCGTAGCACCAGCAACCAGCAGGTGTGGCATGCTCGCAAGATTGCGGGCAATGCTTGCGCCGGTGACATCACGCCCAAAGTACAGGGTCAAAGGCCCGTCGCCTGAATCTGTCGGCTTGATTACATCGCCCAAGGTAACAGAAGAGCGGCTCGCATTAGGCACCTCGACGCCCACCAAGCTCTCGCCAGGAATCGGCGCCAGAATACGAATCGTCGGAGCCGCCAGTGCATAGGCCAGATTGTCATTAAGCGCCGTCACCTTATTCATTTTAACGCCACTGGCAATGTCAACCTTGTACAGGGTGACCGTCGGGCCCACAATCCAGTCAACTACCTGGGAATCAACACCGAATTCGCGGAGTGTGTCCACCAGCAGATCTGCCGTTGCCTGCTGTTGCGCCTCTGCCTCCGGAGAGTTTTCATCGAAGTCTGCCGTTCCTTTTTTGAGCAAGTCCATGGCTGGCAAGACAAAGCCTTCAAGCGCGCGTGGCGCCGTCGTATTATGCGCCAGAACTTCAGTAACGGCTGCGGCAGGCTCGATAACCTCAGTCGCCTTTTCTTCTGCCGGCTTCTTTTTCTTGCCCTTTAAGACCTGGGTGCGCTCGAGTTCATCCTCATCATCGTCGAGCAGCGTGGTCGGGGCATTATCAAGGGTATTTATTCCGGGACTCTTGCGTCTACCCGTGGTGCGAGCAGGAGCATCGTCAGGCTCCTGTGCTGCCAGCTTTTCTGTGCGTGGCATAAGGGCTGCCTTTTCAGCCTGTGCGTAGGCGCGCTCTTCTGCGCGGTCTGCACGCCAGTCTGAAAGCCACTCGAATACTGCTGACAGCGAAAAGCCCGTGATGATGAGACCAATGAGTCCTAGTGCAATGAAGATGACATAGGAAATCGCGGTGCCCGCAAGAGCATGTACCGCCCAGGCAAGAGCATTGCCTAGGTAACCACCATGTGACTGCAAGGTAGCAGATTCAAAGGGCGTAGCCTGCGCTGCACTAACCGCAACGAGCCCCACTACACCTATGACGGCAAGCAAAAAGAGCGACAAGCCTACCGCAAAACGCATTTCAGAAAAGCGCAGAGCGGGAATGAAAAAGGTAAGACCCATGATTATCAGTACAAAGGGCAAGACAAAGCGACCAAGTCCGATGAGAAGACCCAGCCCCATGTCGATAAAGCCCGTAGCAACCCCGGTCAGTATCCCAAAGACAGGCAAGATAACGCTCAGGGCAAGCACCGTACCTAAAGTAACGAGGACTATGCCCCATATGTCAGAAGCTGCACGCTCATCAATCAGGGGGCTGCGCTGCGCCTTCTTACTTGCACGCCCCGTCTTTTGTGAGCCCGTGCGTGAACTGGCAGCTTTGGACGCACTCCCCCTGCTGCCGGTTCGTGAGCCACTTTTACTCTGAGTTTTTTTCTTTGCTGACACAGTTCCCCATTCTTGCTTGAAGCTTTATAGATAGAAGTGCAGGAAGATCAAAATGACCCCCAGCAAGGCGGCATAGATGGCAAAAAAGTTAAGGCTTGTGCGCTGAACCAGTCTAATCATCCAGGCAATAGTGAGGTAGCCGACGATACCTGCGATGACAAAGGCGATAGCCGATATCCAGAAACTGGGCAGCACGAGGTCTCCTTGCACCCAGCGCACGGTGTCACGCAGCGAACCCGCGACGATGACGGGAATCGTGAGGAGGAAGCTAAAACGTGTTGCTTGCTCGCGTGACATACCCATCCACAGACCAGCGGCGATGGTAGAGCCACTGCGTGAAATTCCGGGGATGACGGCAAGGCCTTGGATAAAGCCGATGCCTGCTGCACGGGCTGGGGTCAGCTTGTCCATACTGCGATGCTGCTTCATTTTCTGCAAAGCATATTCAGAAGACACGAGCATAAGGGCGGTGACGATAAACATGGAGCCGAGGATAAACATATTTGCCGCGTAGGCATCGAGTCTACTTGAAAACACCAGTCCCATGGGGCCGGTGACCAGCATGGCGATTATCAAAAAGACCGTGATGCGTCTTTGCGCCGACATGCTTTCGCGGTTTGCAGGAAGCCAAGAGATAATGATGTCTTTTATGTCATTGCGAAAGTAGACGATGGCAGCGATGAGCGTCGGGATATGCAGGAAAAAGTAGAAGTCTACCGCGCCTGCTGGTTCTCCGCCAAAGAGCATGTTCAAGATGGAGAGCTGACCTGAGCTCGAAACCGGGATGAACTCTGTCAGGCCTTGCACCAGTGCCATGACGACGGCATAGACCCAGTCGCCAATGACAAGTGTTGCAGCCTGAGTTGATGCAAGCATGCTAGTGAGCATAGCCTAAGCCTCCCCGCCTTTGTTGTTGGTGCCCTTCAACATCGCGCCCAACTATATTTCCATGATGACGGGTATGACCATGGGTCTGGTTTTTGTGCGTTCCCACACTAATTGAGATACGGCATCCTTGACCGATCTACGGGCATTGTTCAAGGTCGCCTTCTCACGCAGATTGCGCTCAAGTGTTTTTGTGGCGCGCTCTGCGATTTCTGATTGGAAGAACTCGGGGTCAGATACACTGACGCCGCGGAAAATCACTTCCATGTCACCCATGGCCTGCTTGCGACTGCGGTTCACGTTTGCCACGATGGTCACGATGCCATCCTGGCTCAGGTGCTGGCGGTCACGCAAAATGACGCTGTCAAAATCGCCGACATTCAAGCCGTCGACGTAAATCACACCGTTTTGCACAGGTTCTTTTTGGTAGGCGCCATCTTCATCGAATTCAATGACGTCACCGTTTTCTAAGACAAAGATGTATTCTTCAGGAATACCCACCTGCAGGGCAAGCTCTTTGTGGGCATGCAGGTGCCTGGTCTCGCCATGCACGGGCAGGAAGTATTCTGGCTTGATGATGTTGAGCAGCATTTTCAGTTCTTCTGAGGCTGCGTGTCCACTAACATGCACTTTGGCATCGCGACCCTCATGGACCTCTGCTCCGCATTTGACCAATTGGTTGATAACCGTGTTAACCGCCTGCTCATTACCGGGAACCGGCGTTGCCGAAAAGATGACGGTGTCACCTGCGGCCACACGAATACTGCGATGTTCACCAATAGCCATACGCGACAGGGCAGATAAGGGCTCGCCCTGACTGCCGGTACACAAAACAACGATGTCTTCTGGTTCGTAGTCGCGCAGATTAAAGGCGTCGATAATCATGTCGTCAGGAATGGCCAGATAGCCCAGCTTACGTGCAATCTCTGTGTTGCGCAGCATGCTTCGTCCTGTTACTGCCACCTTCCTGCCAGAGGCGATGGCTGCGTCACAAATCTGCTGCAGACGATGGATGTGGCTCGAGAACGAGGCTATGATGATGCGTTGCTTTGCCTGTGCCATGATGGAACGTAGTGATCTGCCTACTTCAGCTTCGCTGGGGGTGATGCCTGGTCTTTCAGCACAGGTCGAATCAGACAGCAGTAGCATGACGCCCTCGTCGCCTGCTTTTACCAGCGCAGAGTAGTCGACGACACGCCCGTTGATGGGGGTCTGGTCGAACTTGAAGTCGCCCGTGTGCAACACATTACCGACAGGTGTCTGAATGAGCACCGCAACCGCATCAGGAATCGAGTGGTTGACATCAATGAAGTTGAGACCGAAGACTCCGCACTTGAGGTGATCCTTGCTGCTGACTTCGGTAAATTTTGCATTTTTGATGCCGTGTTCTTCAAACTTACCCTTGATCATGCCGCAGGTGAGCTTTGTGGTGATAATGGGTACGCTGCGGCGGCTCAAATCTTTAAGCAGCCAGGGCAGGGCACCCGTGTGGTCTTCATGACCATGGGTGATGACGATGCCCTTCAGTTTGTGCTCGTTTTCGATGACGTAGGAATAGTCGGGCAAAATAAGGTCGATACCCAGCTGATTTTCGTCGGGAAACATGAGTCCTGCATCAACAACAATCATGTCATCGCCATATTCAAAGACGGTCATGTTCTTGCCGATGGCGTCCAGTCCACCCAAAGGTATGACCCTCAGGCGCTTTTCAGTCGAAGTGTCTTTCCGAGCAGGTTGTGCATTTTTCTGAGTGTTCGTGCGCCCCGCAGACTTAGCAGTCGCGCGCCCCGCAGGCTTTGAGGCAGTTTTTGCCAGCGGCTTTGCCTTTTGCTTTGTCATCTGCTTCGTACCTGGCTTGACGATTTGCTTCTCGCCTTGCTTTGCCAGACCCTTCGCCTGTCCTCTTTTGGGGGCAGAGCGCGGGCTCGTCTTGGGACGAGGCTTTCTCGTATTCTGCCTCTTTGGCTGCTCGCCTGTCTGCGAGCTCTTTTTCTGCTCGTCTTTCGGCGAGTCTTGTCCGCCGCTTTGCGGCGCTTGAGATGTTTGCTTTGATGGCTTAGAGCTCATCGAGCCTCCTAAAAGTATCACTCATGACGGTCAAAAGTTCTGCCGTTTGGTCCTCTGTTGCGTTAACCAAGGGTAGACGCACCGGACCTACGGGGAAATCAAGCAGCGCTAGGGCGCGCTTGACCAAAATCGGGTTAGAAGTCGTGAATAGTTGTTTCTGCAGTGGGCGCAGGGTCTGATCAATCGCCTCAGCTGCAGCCTTATTGCCAGCCATATAGGCCTCGATCATTTCCTTCATGGCGGGAGCAGCAATATTACCAATGGTCGAAATAACGCCCACTCCACCACGCTCCAGGTTGGGTAGTGTCAGGCAGTCGTCTCCGGCAAAGATTTCGAAATCATCAGGCGTATTCGCGACAATGGTCTCGAGCTGAGCCATGTCATCATTGGCCTGCTTCAGAGCCCTAATGTTAGGCACATCGTCGGCAAGGCGAATAATGGTATCTGGGTCAATATTGACGACACTGCGTCCTGGAATGTTGTACACCACAACCGGCACTTCAACGGCTTCAGCAATCAGACGCATGTGCTGATAAATACCCTCTTGCGGCGGCTTATTGTAGTAGGGCGTTACTGCCATAATGGCATTGATGCGTCCACCTTTCAGCGCGCACACACGCTGGGCAAAAAGAACGCTGTCTTCAGTACAGTTGTCACCAATATTAGCAACCAGGGGTACATCGTCACCAACTGCCTCGATAACCGCTTCGAACAAGTCGCAGCGCTCATCACGGCTAATTGTGGGGCTCTCCCCCGTTGTACCATTCACAATCAGACCATCATTGCCTTGCTCGATAAGCTTAAGTGCCAGCTCCTGCGCACGGGGCAGGTCAAGCGAACCATCCTCTTTAAAGGGTGTCACCATGGCTGTCAGCAAGCGACCAAAGCGTGGTATGTAGGCCATATGAATGTCTCCTTTTTGACGTGTCATATCTCTTCTCCATGCGCCGCAGCGCATGCTAATTCAACTCTCTATTTTCGCACAGTCTTTTGTTTATTTGATGCAGCGACAGACAGAAGAGTGTTTCGTTACCATTTAGTTTGCAATCAAGCGGAGGAGTGCTCCGAGTCACAATACATTACACTACTTAATCATCATAGGGGTTTACTTCTGGTTGCCAAAAAGGCCCCGTAAAGGCTTCTTCGTCCCCCTGCGTGAAGTCACGCAGGTTCGTCAGAGCATCGACGATTTCAGCCTCAGATAAAATACGTCCCGAAAGCTGATCAAAACTTAAGGGAAGCTCGACATCATGGGGTACGGGATAGTCGCTAAAGAATAGACCGTAGCTGCCTTCATCCGTTTGTGCCAGTACAAAGACCCCCAGCCACGACCAGTAGACCTGCGTTGCCTGTGCATCCAAGCCCTGAACACTTAATTCATCCTCTAGCCGAGTCAGGGCACTCTGGTATTGCAGGTAGACATCATCAAAGCTGTGGGCAATAAGACTCGTGTCTTGTTCACGCCAGACAAGCATGCTCCGGTTCCAACTGCCCTGCTCATCGTAAAGGGGCAGAAAATACATCGCAGGAGCCTGCAGATCGTGCCAATCTTCGACGAAACTCCCATCCCCTGCAGGCTCAAGTCCCAAAGGGTAGACGGGCAGATAGTTTGCAAGGGGCGCAGCTAGGCCAAAGAGCGGGCTGCCAGCGCGTACCCGAAAATCAGGGCGCAGGGTCAGACCCACGTTGACATCTGCTGGATCTTCCCAGACCAACAGCCAGTCTTGCGTCGTCACCGGACGCGACAAGTCATAGCGTTGCGAGCTCAAGCAGCCCGTCAACACAAGACTTGCCATGATAAGCACGGCAAGTGCGAGGACTGGACGTACTCTGCAAAGAAAGCTCTTCATGCTAGATCAAGAACAGGGCCGCAATAACGCCCACGAGTCCGATGGCCGACAAGGCATAGACCGGAATCTTTGGCATTTCACCTTTGTTTTGCATGGCTCTTCCAAAGATGAAAAAGACAAAGGGGTGCACCAAGAAGGGCATGGCAAAAATGAAGGGGAGCAAGCTTGCGATCTCCGCCCCAAACATGCCGTCTTGTGTTGCCGCAAAAAGTCCAAAGTGCGACAGTGAAGAGGTCACGGCGGCGGCTGCATAATCAAGGGGCATCTTGAAGGCGCTGAGCAAAACAAAGCCGCCGAACATGGCGGTCAGCTGCCAACCCAATGAGAACTGCATAAGTCCCGTTATTTCCTTGCTGTCCTCACCATCTGCGCGGCGCAGAGTACGCAGCGACCAGGCGGTCAGACCGACACCGACTACCAATACGGCGATGGCGGGAATGAGCGTCAAGTTGCCTTGTGCTGCAGATACGGCCAAAACCGAAAATACGAAAATGTGGGCAATAAAGGGCAGGTTAATCATGATGGGCGTCCTGCTTGCTGCCTTCTTGCCCAGGTCCCCTGCCGTGCAGGCTCCGGTCAGGCCAGCATGCGAAAGGCCTCCGGCCAGACCAGGTGCAAGACAGCGCACATTGGCCATCTTTGCAAAGGTCATGATAAGCGCGATGCCGCCAAACATCCACAGCAGCTGTCCGAAGAAGCCAAAGGCAAGTACCGCATTCATTTCGCTGACATTAAAGGCCTCCATGATGCGCGAACCGCCCACCATGAAATTTCCTGCCAAGACGATGGGAAGACCGGCAAAAAGCAGGGCTCGAATGGTCGAACCAAAGGTCCACTTATAGAAAACCGCACCCAGGGTGGCCGTTATCACCATGGCGAAAAATATTTGTGGCAGCGCAATCAGAGGCGCCACTATCTGCGCGATGTAAAAACTCGCCACCAGAATCAGAATGATGACAAAGGTCTCGAGGATTCCCTTACGCACGTAGAGCTTGCGGTTCTCGAAGGTCGCCCGGTGGTCGATAAGTATTATCGATGCCGTCAGTCCTATGAAGGCAAGCAGGGTGTAGTAGCTGCTCATCGAGCCGGCATCGATGCCCACCGTAAAGCGAAATATCGCCTCGATACCCAGCAGGAGGAAAAAGGTACGAATCAGGTAGAACAGCTGGGCAGAAGTCGTTCCCACGACAATTTCTTTGTCAGAAGGAATCATAAAGGTGTCGGGCGCCACTATTTTCTTGTTGAAAATTTTCCGCAGTTCTTGCCCGCCCACAAAGAAGGCGGCAATCAGGGCAATAATGGTACTGCGACTGACAAGCTCGATAATCTTGAACTCTGGCAGCCCAGGGGACGCAACATCACTGGCGACCAGAACGTAGCCCAGACCGAGGCCAAAGACTACGACCAGAAGGATGGCAGAATAGACCGTTCCTGCAACCAAGGTACGCGCAACCAAAACCAGGGGAATCAGCAAAAACAGCGAGAGCCAAAACTGATTCAGCACCTGAATTTTCGATATTTCTAGAAGTATTTCAGCCATGTACCTTCCCTTTTCATCGAGGCTGGGTGGTGGAAAGAAAAAATGCGTTCTAAGGATTGTAGCAGAAATCCTCCATCAAGCAGTCAGCCCGGATGCAGGCTCACCTATCCTCCACAACACCGGGAAAGCCCTCGAATCAAACAGCAGCAGCTCTTGCCACCATGTCTTGATAGGCTGCAGCTGGGTCATCTGCTTTATAGAAAGCATTTCCCGCAACAAAGCAAGCTGCCCCTTGTGCAGAGCACAGTCCGATGGTGTCAGGATTTATGCCCCCATCAACCTGAATAAGCGGAGTGCGTCCAGCGCTCTCGCACATTGCCTTGAGCTCTCGCAAACGGTCAACCGTTTCAGGTATGAAGGACTGCCCAGAAAAGCCTGGATAGACCGACATGATAAGTATCATGTCAACACAGTCTAGATAGGGCTCAAGACTTGAGACGCAGGCGTCAGGCTTTATCGACAAGCCGAACTTCTTACCACGTGAGTGGACGCACTCCGCCATCTTATTAACATCATTGGCAGCTTCGAGGTGAACGGTGATGTAGTCACAGCCGGCGTCGAGGTACCACTCGATGGTTTCGTCGGGGTTTTCAATCATCAGGTGTGCGTCAAAGACAAGATTTGATATCGGGCGCAGGGCCGCTATGACGGGAGGTCCAAAGGTCAGGTTGGGCACAAAGTGGCCGTCCATGACGTCGAGGTGAATCCAAGGACAGCCGGCGTTTTCTGCCGTCTTGAGCGCAGCTGCAAGCTTGGTGAAGTCTGCCGACAAGAGCGACGGCGAAATGATAATTGATTGAGACATTACAATCCCTTCAAAACTACGAAGTGCTCCTGATGTGCAGAGTCAAAGAGTCTGTGCATCAGCTGCTTTACTCTGATCCTACGGGTCGACTCATGAGCTTCCCAAACCCCTGCTCCGGATCAAGTCCTTCGTAGAGGATTTCATAAATAAGCTGCGTAACAGGCATTTCTACGCCGCGGTCACGAGCAAGTTCATAAATGCTATTGCAGGCAACAGCGCCTTCCACCACCATTTTAGTGCGCGCCTGATACCCGTCGAGCGTGTCACCACGGGCAATGCCTTCGCCCAGGCTGCGATTGCGGGAGTGGCGCGAGGTGCAGGTGACTATGAGGTCGCCCATGCCAGCCAGGCCGCGGAAGGTGTCGGTTTGGGCACCAACTGCCTCGCCGAGGCGCACGAGTTCTGCGAGACCGCGGGTCATCAGCGATGCTTTTGCGTTGTCACCAAAGCCCAAGCCGTCACAGATACCACAGGCAATGGCAACAACATTCTTGCCGGCGCCACAGAGCTCTACCCCCATGAGGTCAGTATTGGTGTAGACGCGGAAAAAGGGTGTCGAAAAGAGTTCTTGGAAATAACGCGCGATTTCTTCGTTGTGAGCAGCAACAACCGTCGCCGAAGGCACCGCCTTGCTGACCTCTTCTGCGTGGTTAGGTCCTGATAGTGCCGCAATGCGCTCTGGGTTACCTAGGACTTCTTCGAGGATTTCAGTCATCAAAAGGTGCGTACCTGCCTCGAGCCCCTTTGAGAGGATAATAACGGGCGTATCGCTGGGAAGCGTTTTTGCCATCTCTTCAGCGGTCGCGCGCACCCCAATGCTGGGCGTCACCATGACAACGGCATCTGCTCCCTTGAGTGCTGTCGAAATGTCAGAGCTTGCTTTCGTGCGCTCGCTGAGCTGCACCTTTGGCAGGTAAAGGGGATTTCTGCCAGATGCATTGAGGGCATCTGCGATTTCGGTTTCATAGGCCCAAATACTGACGGTGTTTCCCTTACCATCAAGGAGCCAAGCAGCTGCCATTCCCCATGAGCCTGCTCCAATGACGCTTATCTTAGACATAGCTTACTCGCTTTCTGAAGGGCGTGTTCGTTTGCCGCGATCTTTCCAGGAAAAACGTGGTTCACTGCCTTCACGCAGTCGTTTAATGTTAGCACGGTGAAAGATAGGAACAATCACGGCTATAACGGCGGCAAAGAGCGTCAGTGGCCAATTGTTATATACCAGTGCCGTCCACAAGGGAAAGCTAACTGCCGTGACCATCGTTCCCACGGATACATAGCGGGTAATCGCCGTTGTTGAAAAGAAGATTGCTGCTGAAATAACAAAGACCACGGGGACCAGGGCAAACATGACCCCTGCCGTTGTAGCAGCACCTTTGCCACCCTTGAACCTGATGTAGGGCGAGGCCGTGTGCCCAATAATGGCGGCGAGTGCCGCTGCAATCATGAGCCAAGCTGAAAGAGCCTGATCCCAACCAGCCGCGCCAGCTATGCTTCGAGCCAAAAAGACCGGAATCGCACCCTTCGCCATATCAAGCAGCAGTATGCCAATACCTGCTTTTGCCCCCAAGATGCGAAAGGTATTGGTGGCGCCTAGGTTGCCCGAACCCTCTTTCAAAAGGTTCACCTTAAAAAAGATCTTCCCTACCATCATCGCAAAGGGAATAGCCCCAAAAAGGTAGGCAAAGAGTGTCACTGCCACAAAAACAAGACCTGCTGGTAGCAGCAAGAAAAGATCAACAAAAAAAGACATACGGGGACAAACTCCTTTGGCAAAAGAGGGCTTGAAAAGCACATGAATACGGTAGCACATAATCGCGCGAAAAATATGTGCTAAAACTCTCAAAGGTGCAGGTCAGAGAGGGTGTGCAAGCATATTTTTGTCTACATTTTTGTATACACTTTCGTAATTAGCCCTTGCGCTTAAATTTAAGGATGACGGGTGTGCCTGCAAGGTCAAAGTGCTCGCGCAGACGGTTCTCCAGATAGCGCTGATAACTGTCATCAACCAGATGTGGATGATTACAGAAAAAAGTGAATCCTGGAGGCTCATAATGCGTCTGCGCAACGTACTTGATGGTGAGCTTCTGTGGTCCTTTGCTCACGGTATGTCCGAACTGGCGGAGCTCTGTCAAAAAGCGGTTGAGGGCAGAAGTTGTTATCTGCATGCGATAGTTCGCAAAGACGTCAAGCACGGCATCGAGAATACGATCGAGACCACGTCCACTCTTAGCACTGACGCGAATGACGGGAGCCCAAGAGATGAAGTTTAGACGGTCTTCAATGCGGTCCATCAAAATAGTGCGAGCACGCTCTGCCTCATCGGCGTGCTCTGCCGATTCCTGCTTCATCAAATCCCATTTGTTGAGCAAGACCACGATGGCGCGTCCACGCTCTTGCGCATAAGAAGCGATGCGCTGGTCTTGGTCTGTCAGGCCGATTTCTGCATCAATCACCAAGAGCACGACATCGGCGCGGTCTATGGCACGCATGGCGCGAACAAAGCCATAGTATTCGACATCTGAATCGATAACGGCCTTCCTGCGGATTCCTGCCGTATCTACCAGAGTGATTTCGCGGTCTTTGTAGATAAAGTCGGTATCGATGGCGTCTCGCGTTGTGCCCGCAACATCTGAAACGATGGCGCGATCCATGTTTGAAAGGCGATTAGTCAGTGATGATTTTCCTGCATTCGGCCTGCCGATGACGGCCACCATGATGGGGTCATTGGGGTCAAAAACGGGTCTACGACTGCGGCGACGCGCCTCTTCGCCATAAGGGTCCTGGTCTGGATCATACTCCCCATCGACAAAATCACCGTCTGCATCGACTTCATACAATTCATACTCGTCGTAGTCGACCCCCTCGAGACCGGCAATATCTGCCGTCGTCGTCGGATAGACATTTTCATGAAGCTGCACGGGCTCGGGCAGCACCTTGATGATTTCATCAAAGAGGTCGCCCGTTCCGGTACCGTGGGTTGCAGACAAGGGATAGGGCTCACCCAGACCGAGGTTCCAGAACTCATAGGTCTCGCGCTCGCTAGTGGGGTCATCGACCTTGTTCACCGCCAGAAAGACGGGCTTTTTTGAGCGCTTGAGCATCCGAGCAAGCGTCTCGTCATCTGCCGTCATACCTGTCTGCCCGTCAACGAGCAGCACAATCGCATCAGCCTGCTGCATGGCAATGTCTGCCTGAGCACGAATACCCGCCTGAAAATCATCGTCACGTGCCATTTCGATGCCGCCCGTATCAATCAAAATAAAGTGATGACCAGACCAATCAGCCTCATGATAACTGCGATCGCGCGTCACACCGCGCTCGCCATGGACGATGGCATCGCTGCGACCACTGATGCGGTTCACAAAGCTCGACTTACCCACATTGGGGCGACCAACAATAGCTATGACCGGCAAGGTTTTTCTGGGCATGGTAATACCTCTCTTTGCTTATGCTTCGTCTTTGAGTGCCTGTGCGGCGGCGGCAATCTGCGCGGTCAGCCCGGCAACACCCGTCTGGTAAAAGGCGATGTGAACGGGTCTACCCTGACCGCAGGTGCGGAGCTCATCAATCAACTGCTGCGCCGTATAATCATCAAGGGTAATGCCGTCATCATTGAAGATACAGTCAGGAATGAGATAGCGATGCTTTTCGACTCCAGCGTGACCCTCTTCATGCAAGTACTCGCAATCAAGCTTTACACCGCGCAAAATATCGAGACCTGTGAGAAGCCCCGTCACACTGACATTGCCGCCAAAGAAGCGATTCTTTATGGGCAAGAGGCGCAACTTGCCTCCCGCATTGATGCCACCTAAAACACCTAGCCATGTTTGCGTTAAGAGCTCGCCGCAGACGATGGTTATGGCTTCCTTGCCTGCGTCGGCAGGCAACATCTTGCCGTCTGGGCCCGATGGCTGAGGGGGCAACAGGGTCAGTGCCGTTGAAAGCTCATCAAGATTATCGCGGACATCGGCAATAAAGTTCAAAATCATCCCGATGCCATTTTCAAGCTGCGGAAAGCCATCGTAGTATTGCGGTAGCGGGAAGGGCGCGTGGGCATGTACGTAGAACTCATCCGCCAAATAGACCCAGGTAAGTCCCGTCTCCTTTTCGTGAGCAAACTGGTAGGTCTGTACTTGGTCGATAACAGACTTGCACCACTCTTCGCGCTCAGCCGGCACCGTGCTCGCATCTGTCAGCATTTCTTTGAGACGAGCGGGTGCATAGTCCGTGTAGGCCACCGGGACAATACCGACACTCAGGACATGAGCAATGCGCGCCGGATCCTGCAAATAAGCAAGTGTCTCATCTAAGATAGCGCCATCATTGACGCCAGGTACCAGCACTATCTGGATATGAAAATCGATACCAGCCTCTATGAGCTCATCAAAGTTTTCCAATGCAAGATCATGGTTTTTACCCATCAAGCGCGTGCGCACCTCAGGATTTGATGCATGAAAGGACAGACGAAGCGGAGAAATGCGCTGCTCCACGATACGGTCCTTATCTTCGGGCTTTAAGTTTGTTAGGGTAATAAAGTTTCCCTGCAGGAAAGACAGACGATAGTCATCGTCGCGCATGCACAGGGTTTTGCGCGCTGTTGCCGGCAGCTGCCTCATAAAGCAAAAGACGCAGTCGTTCTTGCAGCTGTGGATTTTGTCATAAATCACGTCGTCAAAAACCAGTCCCCAGCCGTCCTGCAAATTATCGCGCTGCAGCATGACCGTGCGCAGGTCACCGTCAGCGGCTCGAAGCTCGAGCTCGACTTCAGGACCATCGCTTTCCCACAGCCATTCGATGTAGTCGTGAGCTGGCTTGCCATTGATGGAATGGACGTACTCCCCCGCCGAAATTCCTGCCGCGTCTGCAATCGACCAAGGTTCAACAGCTGCAATCAGGGCTGCACGCGTAATCTTAGGATTCATAGTCTGCTCCAAGTTGTTCTGACGGGGCGATTTCGCTAATGCGGGCAACGACGCTCTGCAGCTGGTCTTCTGGCGTTGAGGCTCCGGCTGTCACGCCCACTTTTTGTGCACCTTCAAACCAGGCTTCATCGAGCTCTGCCTTCGTCTCGATGTGATAGCTGCGCGGACAGGCCTCGCGGCTGATCTCATACAGGCGGCGCGTATTGCCGCTATTGTGCCCCCCGACGACAATCATGACGTCAACCTGATGGGACAGAGCTTCGGTTGCCTGCTGCCTTTTGGTCGTTGCGCTGCAGATAGTATTAACGACGCGCAGTTCGCGCACCTTGTCGCGCAGCTCTGCCACCACTTCATTTAAGGCTTCTGCCGTTTGAGTCGTCTGAATCACGACGCCAACCCGCTCATCTTTTAGCTCTTCAAGCGGCGGTAGGTCAGATGCACCCGCCACGATATGGGCTTTTTTGCCGGCACGCGCTTCGATGCCAAAGACTTCGGGGTGGTCAGGTTCGCCCACAATCAGGACGGTATAGCCTTCGTCTGCCAGCTTTTCTGCAGCCTCTTGTACGCGCGCAACGTGGGGACAAGTTGCATCAACCACTTTGGCGCCACGCGCCTCTGCTTCTTCAATGACACAGGGTGCCACACCATGACTGCGGATAATAAGGGTGCTTTCCACTCCGTCACCAGCAGGTGCCAAGTCATCAAGACTGGTCACGACATCGACCCCAATGAGCCGCAAGGTATCAACGGCCTGCGGATTATGAATGAGCTCGCCCAGGCTTGCCACCGGCGCGCCCTTAGCTGAACGGGCAGCCTCACGGGCAAGCTTTAGGGCACGCTCGACACCGTAGCAGGTGCCCGCAGGTCTTGCAACATGGATTTCCATGTCGCCACCATCCTCTCAATAAAACTCTCACTGACCGCCTCGCGAGCCAGCTTAATCTCTTCTTAGCGGCTGCGCTTTGCGTTGTCTGTGCGTGCTACCTCAAAGGAAGCAGCGATGCCCTCCATAACAAGATCCGTCAAGCGTGCTATGCGCTCTTTTTTTGCATATTCAGAAGCCGGCACCACCTCGTCAGGCACCAAAGCCTCGCCAAAGTGCACGTCAACGGCGGGAAAACGCAGGGTGCGCATACCATCAGGCCTGATGCGATCTGTTCCCGCAATACCTACGGGCACAACAGGCACATTGTTGCGAATCGCAAGCCAAGCAGCACCACCATGCGCCTCGCCCAAACCGTGGTCTTTGTCCACCATCATGTCCTCGTTGCGAATGCGCGTGCCTTCGGGGAAAATCCCAATCGTGTCACCAGCTTTGAGCAAATTCGAGGCCTTGCGCATGGTATCAAGGTCAGCCTTGTCACGCGAAATGGGCAGTGCGCCCGCCTGGTCGATAATCCAGGCAAGAGGCTTGAATTTCCATAGATTTCGCTTGCCCAAGAGACGCAGCTTAAAGCCGTAACGGCGCGTCAGGGCAATCACCACAATGGCATCCATATTGCTCAAATGGTTGGGGCTCATGATGTAGGCACCCGTGGGCAGGTTTTCTGCCCCCGTGACCCGAACGCGATACATCGGAACAATGATGATGCTTGCCAGAAAAAGCACAAAGGAACGCAGCACCCATTTGGGCTCGCCAGGCTTGCCCTTATCTGCAAGCGCATGCCTGCGCATGGCTACATGACGAGGCTCTCTGCTCTTCACCTTCGTCTTTTCTGCAGCATCTTTTTGCGGAGTACGTCCACTCATGCAAGTTCACCGCAGGTATCTTCTGCTATGTCTGGCAGCCCCTTAGTGTTGTCGTCGCCAGCACCACCATCTGGGCCACAAACGCGATTGCGCACCTCACTTGCCAGATTAACGATAGTGTCGATGACCTCTTCTTCAGTCATATGAGTCGTGTCGACTTCAACAGCACCTTCTGCCACCATCAAGGGTGCCACCTCGCGGTTCATGTCATAGTGGTCACGATGCTTCAGTGACTGCAATATTGCCTCATAGTCGCAGGGAAGTCCGCGCGCTTCGTTTTGTTTACTGCGGCGACGGGCACGCTCCTCAACATCTGCGGTCAAAAATATCTTTAAGGCAGCATTGGGAAAGACAACTGAACCTATGTCACGACCCTCGACAACATAGTTGCCTTGCGCTCCCAGCATACGCTGTTTTTGCAGCATGTCACCTCGCAGCTCGGGACAAGCAGAAACGGGGCTCACGGCACGATCTGCCTCTGGTGTCCTGATGAGGTCGGTCATTTCTTCATCGCCAAAAAAGACGCGACTGGGCAGTACTTCACCCTCTTCGTAGGCAAAGCGAATACGTCTATCCTTGCTAAAAGCGCGCAGGGCGCTACCGTCAGATAAATCAATACCCCGCGCCAAAGCACCTACCGCTACGGCGCGATACATGGCACCCGTATCCAGATAGTGAAATCCCATTCGCAGGGCAACAGCCTTAGCAACGCTCGATTTTCCCGAACCTGCAGGCCCATCAATAGCAATTATCATGCTTCTTTTCTCCTCAAAATATCAAGGACTAAGTATAACAAACGAAGAAGCGGCCACCTGTGCTGGTTAGCCGCTTCTTCCAAAGGATAAGACCGATGCGCAGGGGGTCTCAATGCAGCACCGATACTCAGTGCACAACATTGTGTCAGCTCGATTACTTTATAGCAAGCAGAAATTGGCCAATTGACAGAATTGTCAATTATTTCTTTGTCGTTCAGGGTTTCTCTTTCGTATTCGAAGTGGGGATTTTGATAGAATGGGTTTTCTCTGCTGCTGATAATTGGGGAAAGCAGCATCTCGCGACCGCCAAACGACGAGAGCGCACTACTCCAGACAGTGCTCTTGGTGCGACATTTGGGAAGGTCTAGCCATGTTTTTTGAACAGCACAACCTCCACAACTGCCCGTGTTCGCTCATCGAGATCCTCAAGGATGGTCAAATTGCAGTTCACTTTGGCAGGGTTTTGAGGAAGGCTCGTCTGAAAGAGCACTTCCTCAGCTGCGATTCGCTGGCCACAGAGATGCGCTGTCGATGCGGCATTCAAATTACCGGCAGAACTATATACCGTTATGAAAAAGGTTTAACGCAACCCTCTGTCGAATTTTTGGTTGCGGCGTCCCTGGTGCTCAGCCCCCACCTCTTCACTAACCTGCTGACAGAGATACTGTCCCCAGGACTTATTGGACGATTTGAGATGCGCCAGGCTGCTGCCCACTATGATGCCAGCAAGCAGCTCCCCCTCTTCAAATACTGAAAGAGAATTGAAAAAATGTGCGCTGCGTAGTGCTTGAGAAGTGCTCTAGGCGTTCAAGATTAGTGCTAATTTAAAAATGAGGAAGCGCAGCGTAGCAAAACCTACGTGAGCATTCCTCATTTTTTAAATTAGTGCTGAGATTGAGCGTCTAGTGCGCTTCTAGTCTACTAGCTCCATAATAACCATAGGAGTAGCATCACCCTTACGTGGTCCCAATTTTAGGATACGGGTGTAGCCACCGTTGCGGCCTTCAAAACGTTCGACCTCGTTAAAGATCTTTGAAACAACTTCTTTGTCGCCGATGGCTGCAATAGCCAGACGACGGCTGTGCACGTCTCCGCGCTTTGCCCAGGTAATTACTTTATCAACGTTGGGGCGAATCTCCTTGGCACGAACCTCAGTGGTCTTGATGCGATCGTTGCGCAGCACAGCGGCAGTCAAAGACTTCTTTATCGCCTTAGTGTGCGCAGAATCGGTGCCCAGTTTGCGACCCTTTTTTTGGTGTCTCATGTGTGGACCTACTCCTCTATCTAGTTCTTTAGGTTAAGACCCATGTCGATGAGCTTGTCCTTGACTTCTTCGATTGATTTAGCACCGAAGTTGCGGACGTTCATCAGGTCATTTTCTGTACATTCGGTCAGTTGACCAATGGTGTTTACACCCTGGCGCTTCAGGCAATTGTATGCACGAACTGACAGGTCGAGCTCCTCGATGGGGGTATCGAGGCCGCTGGTGTCACTGCGATCGATTTCAACAAAAATCGAACCCTCTTCAAGAGGCGTGATGGTCTGTTCGACAAAGAGCTGAGTGTGCTCATTGATGACGCGACCAGCGCGTGCGATAACATCATCAGGAACAACGCTCCCGTTCGTTTCGACCTCGAGAATCAGCTTTTCGTAGTCGGTACGCTGGCCAACACGCGTGTTTTCGACGGTGTAGGTGCAGCGCAGGACGGGCGAAAACAGCGAGTCTATAGGGATAACGCCAATGGCATCCCCGGCACGCTTGTTGCGTTCTGCTGAAACGTAGCCACGACCTGTGTCGATGTTGATGTACATGGTCAGCGTGGCACCCTTGTTAAGGTTGGCGATTTCGCGCTCGGGGTTAACGAGCTCGAATTCGTTAGGCAGCTTGAGGTCTGCGCCTGTCACGACAGCAGGACCGGTTACGGTCAGTTCAGCTTCGGCATGACCCTCGCCAATGCCCGTGTCGCGAAACACGAGGCCTTTGACGTTGAGGATGATGTCGGTTACGTCTTCGCGCATACCGTCCAGAGCAGTAAACTCATGCTGTGCACCGTCGATGCGGATGCTTGTTGCAGCTGCACCTTCCAAAGAGGAAAGCAGTACACGGCGCATGCAGTTGCCGAGAGTGTATCCAAAACCTCTGTCAAGCGGCTCTACGATGTAGCGGCTTACGTTGTCTCCAACGTGCTCGACCGTAACTTCTGGTCTCATAAATCTCGTCATAGATACTATCCTTCCCTATCCTCTTATTTAGAGTAGAGCTCGACGATGAGGTTTTCTTTAACCGTCAGGTCGATCTGATCACGAGTTGGCAGTGAAATGACGCTACCCTGGAGCTTTTCGATGTCTACTTCGAGCCACCCAGGAACGGTGCTGCGCTCTGATGAGATAATGGCAGCCTTGATTACCAGCAGGTCCTTTGCCTTTGGTGCGATAGCCACCATGTCGCCAGGACGTACGCGGTATGACGGAATGTCAACGCGCTTGCCGTTAACCTGAATATGTCCGTGACGTACGATCTGACGAGCCTCGCTGCGAGACTTTGCAAATCCGAGGCGGAACACTACGTTGTCGAGACGAGTCTCGAGCAGGCGCAAGAGGTTTTCACCCGTGATGCCCTGTTGACGGTTTGCCTCTTCGTAGTAGCTACGGAACTGCTTTTCGAGCATGCCGTACATACGCTTGGTCTTTTGTTTTTCACGCAATTGAATACGATATTCGCTCTCGCGTGGACGCTTCTTACCAGCCTGACCAGGCGGATAAGGGCGCTTTTCCATTGCACATTTATCAGAATAGCAGCGGTCGCCTTTCAAGAAGAGCTTCTCTCCTTCACGGCGGCACAGTCTGCAAACTGGTCCAGTATATCTAGCCATTGTAGATTTCTCCTCTTATTAATTAGACGCGACGACGCTTGCGGGGACGACAGCCATTGTGTGGAATGGGTGTAACATCCTGAATGCTGGCAATTTCAAGTCCAGCTGCCTGCAGTGAACGAATCGCAGTTTCGCGTCCGCTACCGGGGCCCTTTGCAAACACTGCCACTTTACGCATGCCATGCTCCTGGGCGGTCTTTGCAACAGCTTCAGCTGCCAGTTGTGCAGCAAAAGGTGTTGACTTGCGGCTACCCTTGAAGCCTGACGTGCCTGCTGACTGCCAACAAATGACGTTGCCTGCAGGGTCGGTGATAGTAATGATGGTGTTGTTAAACGTAGACTTTACGTGAGCCTGACCAATCGCAATATTTTTGCGTTCACTACGCTTGATGCGGCTGCGTACATTCTTTTTAGCCATGATTTAGCCTATCCCTTCTTCTTCGCGCCGATTTGACGACGTGGACCCTTGCGGGTACGCGCATTAGTGCTGGTGCGCTGTCCACGAACGGGAAGACCACGGCGATGACGAAGTCCACGGTAACAACCGATCTCCATCAGCCTTTTGATGTTTTGTGATGTTTCGCGACGCAGGTCACCTTCTACTTTAAGGTTTGCGTCAATGTATTCACGCAGTTGCGTGATTTGAGCATCAGACAAATCGCCCACACGGATATCTGGATCAATTCCAGTACCAGCAATAATTTGCTTTGATGTGGTCAGTCCAATGCCATAGATGTAAGTTAGACCAGTTTCTACACGCTTGTCGCGTGGAAGGTCTACACCGAGTATACGAGCCACTCTCGTCCTCCTGCTTTCTCTTAGCCTTGGCGTTGTTTGTGGCGTGGGTTGTCACAAATGACCAACACACGACCATGACGTCGGATAATTTTGCACTTATCGCACATTTTCTTTACTGAAGGCCGTACTTTCACGACGCTCCCGCCTTTCAATCAGATGTAAATTAAAAATTTATTATTAACGTCCAGCCGCAGACGGTAATCTTCTTACTTATAACGGTAGGTGATGCGTCCACGTGACAGATCATAAGGGCTAACCTCTACGGTTACTTTGTCTCCGGGTAGTATGCGGATGTAATGCATGCGCATCTTGCCAGAAATGTGAGCTAGTACCTTATGTCCGTTTTCGAGTTCCACCTTGAACATAGCATTAGGGAGCGGCTCTAGTACCGTTCCTTCAAGCTCGATGGCGCCCTCTTTTTTCGTCACGTGATAATCCTTGTCTCTAAAACACACAAATATATATACTGTTTGAAAACAGCAACTAGTAAGTGTAGCAAAAATTGAACGGCCATTCAAGATGTAATTTTTATGGATTTTCGTCCTATTTCAGGATGAGCCCGACGGGACAGTGGTCGCTCCCGAAGACTTCTGCGTAGATAGGCGTGTCCTCCACATGAGGCATCAGTGAAGGTGAGCATAGAAAGTAATCAATACGCCAACCTACGTTGTTTGCGCGCGCATTGGCGCGGTAGGACCACCAGGTATAGAGACCTGGCACATCGGGATTGCGCTCACGCAGCGGATCGGCAAACCCTGTATCAAGGAGCTGAGTCAGCTTGGCGCGCTCTTCATCTGAAAAACCTGGCTTTCCTCTGTTGGGCTTGGGTCGTGCGAGGTCTATTTCCTCGTGCGCGCAATTCAGGTCTCCCCCAATGATGACGGGCTTGCTAACTGCAAGTCCTGAAACGAAGCGGCGAAAAGCATCCTCCCAGCGCATCCGAAAGTCAAGCCTGGCGAGCTCTGGTTGAGCATTGGGGGTATAGACATTGACCACCCAAAAATCTTTGAATTCACAGGCGGTGACCCTGCCCTCGCGGTCAAGGTCGGAGAGATGGACGTACTCCTCCGCCTTGTCATCAATCATGGGGTTGTCGCCCGCAAGCTGGGGCGAGTCGACGTAGCGCAAGACGCGCAGAGGCTTTTCTTTCGAAAAGATAGCTGTTCCCGAGTAGCCCTTCTTGAGGGCGTAAGACCAGCTTTGGTAGTAGCCGGGAAGCTCGAGTTCGACCTGCCCTTCCTGCAGCTTGATTTCTTGCAGCATGAAGAGGTCGGCATCGAGTGCCTCGAATTGCTCCATGAAGCCTTTGTTGAGGCTCGCGCGTAGACCATTAACGTTCCATGAGATGAGTTTTTTCATGAGACTTATTGTAGCGAATCGTAGCGAATGGTAGCGAATGGTAACGAATTGAAGTGAGGTTAGTTTACAACAACCTTGATGACCTTTGTGGCTTTTCCGGTGCCAAAGGTGAAGTAAGTCGTACCTTTTTTGAGGGCCTGTATGGTGACTTTTCTGCCCGATGCCTTTACCTTCTGGCTACCGTGAAGGGCATTAGACACCCATGAACCTTTACCCTTTTTCTTTGCAGCTTTGCCGAAGCTGCTGATGGTGGCAACAGCAGGCTTAGAGCTTTTCCAGGAAATGGTGAACTTCTTATTGTTGCAATAATAAGGTGCTACGCGTACCACGACTGACTTGCCGCGCTTCATTTTTATCGTAGTAGCCGTCGCCTGCATGGTCACCGGATAGGTTGTTGAGGCGACGCTAGCCGAGTAAGGGCCGTAACCCTGGGCATTTACCGTACAAACACGGAAGTAATAGGTAGTATTGTCGGCAAGCCCCGTTACCGTGTAGGCGTAACTAGCTGCAGAGGTGGGTATGGTGATGCTTGCCCAGTTGCTGGAACTGCTGGGACGATACTGCAGGATATAGGCTTTGGCGGGGGAAGGATTGCTCGTGTCTTTGCTCCAGTAGACGCTGACGCTTTTGGGGCCGCGCTGGACGCTCGAAATGCGAGGCTGATAGGGCAAACCCTGTGCTAACTCAAAGGCCGCAAAGGCATTAAGGGCTCCTGCCCCGGTGTAGATATTGCCTTTTGCACCAATAGGCGTTGCCGTGCTGAGCAACAGGTTCTTTACCTGAGCCGCTGTCAAATTGGGATTGGCGCGCCAGACAAGTGCTGCTGCTGCGCACACAAAGGGTGCAGAGAATGAAGTACCTGATGCATAGTCGTAGGTATTGTTTTTGTCGAGCACCGTGATGCCGTCTCCTGGTGCTGCAATATTTACCCCACTGTTGAAGGTGGAAAAGCTTGAGCGCTGCCCGTTTGCGCTGATAGACGCAACAGAAAGGACTGGTCCGTAGGCGGCGGGATAAAGGACGGGATTACCGGCGAGTGCGTTGTTGCCAGCGCTTGCGACAACAAGGATGCCCGCAGCAACTGCCGCATCAATTGACTGTTGCAGATAGGCGGGGAACTCTGTTCCGCCGAGGGATAGATTGATGATACGCGCATTCTTTTTTGCAACGACATCGTTGATGGCACTGGTGACTGAAGACAGGTAAAGCACATTGTTTGCATCGGCAACTTTGTAGACAATGACGGTATTGTCCCAAGCTGCACCGGCTACACCGATGCCATTATTAGTGGCAGCACCAATAAGGCCCGCTGTTCCGGTGCCATGAGCGGCAAGGGGTAGCGTAGATTGTGGGGTAACGTCTGTTCTGTTTGAGCCAAAGTCATAGCCTGCAACAATGTTTGGGCCGCGATCGGCAATATTCATGTAGAAGCCTGTGTCGATAACCGCAATGGGAATGCTTGCTCCCGTTCCCCTTGTGCTACCCAGGCGTCCCCAAACAGCAGAGAAATTGCCGCCAGGAAAGGCATTAAGCCCCCAGGTTCCAATATTTGCAACCCTGGTGTTGTAGTAGGGATCGTTGGGATTTGAAGTATAGGCTGCGCAGGTCTCGACAATGACGTCGTAGTCGACACTTTCATAAAGACCGGTGGAAATCATTTCTGCCATGAGTTCTTGCGAGGTATCGCTGTCACTCTCAATGATTACGAGCGTCTCTGGATCTGACGGTTCAGGGTTTTCAAGGATCTCTGTCGCCTCATCGACCTCGAGCTCGCTTGCAAGCTCTTGCACGGATGCCTCGATTTGCGCGGGGGTCGTCTCTTCTTTTGGCCACGCAACGATGCGCTGGGCATCTACGTTTTCAGCATCGGGACAGAGCGTCTCTGTTTCGTCAAGAACAGCTTCGTTGCTGTTTACGAGAGGTATTGCCTCTTCGTCGCCTGCAACGATGCTGTCTGGCACGTTTGCCCGGCCAGTGCTGTCGATAATGGTATCAAGGGTACCGGTGGCCTCAAAAGACTGATTGTTTGCCGCAAAGGCCGTTGCAGGAAAGACGCTCAGAGTCGAGCTGGCAAGCAGCATCGCAGCAAGAAAAAGGGCAATCGCACGCCTTATGAAATTGTTTGATGCGTGACCCATATTAGGCTTCCTTCGGCTTGTGACCCCACCCATGCCTCAGTCGCACGAACCCTCCGTCTGACTTCAACTAATTATAACAGGAACACGACAATATGAACACATTTGCTGCACAATTACCTTATATTTATTCTTTGCATAATTTAAGGCGATACCGTGCAAATATACAGTACCGATAGGAAGTGCTGCGAAATATTCTTTTATAACTTTTGATTTGCGAACGAAGCGTGAAGAGGACTATTCCTGAGTCAGGATAAGAGGGCCGTCCTCGGTGACAGCGACGGTATGTTCAATCTGAGCTGCTCGTGATCCGTCAGTGGTAACAACCGTCCAACCGTCGTTGCGCGTCACCACATCATCAGTTCCTAGGGTGAACATGGGCTCGAGGGCAAGCACCATGCCGACCTGCAGAACCGGGCCTTTGCCAGCTTTGCCCTCGTTAGGGATGTTGGGGTCTTCATGCATGGCTCGACCCACGCCGTGGCCAACATATTTTTGGATGATCCCCATGCCGGCAGCGCGACCAACGCTACCAATAGCGTGACTGACGTCACCAAGCCTCTTGCCTGGGACGCATTGTTCAATACCCGCATAGAGTGCTTTGCGCGTCACATCAATGAGTTCTTGCGAGCGCTGGTCAGTCTCCCCCACGGGAACGGTGTCAGCATTGTCGCCAATCCAGCCCTTGAAGGTTGCCCCCACATCAATAGTGAAAATGTCGCCCCGGCAAAGCTTTACCTTCTTGCTGGGAATGCCATGGACCACTTCGCTATTGATACTTGCGCAGATTGAAGCAGGAAAGCCGCTGTAGCCCAGAAAGGTTGGTGTCGCCCCTGCTTCGCGGATGACCGCTTCGGCAATGTCATCGAGCTCGAGCGTGCTGATGCCCGGCTCGACCGCTTCGCGCGTACAGCGCAAGGCTCGTGCAGCGATGGCACCTGCAAGGCGCATCTGCTCGATTTCTTTTGGCGACTTGATGACTATGTTTTGTCTCATAAAGCGCGACATGGGCGGTAGGTCTTCAGTGAGCGTTCAGCTAGTCTTCAGTTAATCTTCGGTGACGATTTTTTGAACGTCAGCCCAGACTTCATCAATACTGCGATCACCATCGATGGGATGGAGGATTCCCTTGCCGCGATAATAGTCAATAAGGGGCGCGGTGTTTTGTTCGTAAACCTCAAGGCGTTTGCGCACGACATCTTCTTTGTCGTCAGCACGCGTTTCAAGTTTGCACCCACACATAAGGCAGGTATCGCCCTCTGAAGCCGTGGTGATTCTGCCACAGGTGGGACAGAACCGGCGCGTGCATACGCGCTGAACAATGACTTCTGGGTCGACGTCGATGGCTATCGCTACGTCAATTGAGCGTGCGAGCTCTGCTAATTGCTCATCAAGAGCAATGGCCTGAGAGGTCGTGCGAGGGAAACCATCCAGGATAAAACCTTTGTTGGTGTCTTCGTCACCCATTCTGTCTTTGATAAGACCAATGACGACTTCATCGGGAACGAGGTTTCCTGCATCCATGAAGCTCTTTGCCTCGAGGCCCAGAGGTGTGCCCGCACTGACCGCAGCACGTAGCATGTCTCCTGTCGAGATATGAGCAATATTAAAGAATTCCACCAGCTTTGCAGCCTGAGTACCTTTTCCTGAGCCTGGTGCACCGAGCAAAATTATATTCATGTATATACCTTTCATCAAATAAAACCACGCTCATAATAGCACATAGGCAGGTGGCAGGATAGCGGCTTTTACCGTGCTTTTTTCTGCTTGAATACCAGACTCTTTCATCTTTCTTTAAGGTTTTTTTCATCTTTCTTTCATCTTTTTTTAAGCTTTCTTTCATCCTAGATTAATCCTAGGTAAAAGTCCTTCCCTTATGATTCCTTTCACATGCCCGACAGAACCTGCGCCCAGAATGCACAGCAGAAAGGAACAGTCATGTCCTTCATCATGAAACGTATTGCTGCAAAAGAAGGCATTGCCCTGGTGCTCATCGCCACCTTCATAGTGAGCATGCTTGCCTCGGCTGCACTGCCCCAGCGTGCAGATGCCGCCGTTCCTCCCGCGACGCGAGCCTTTGCCACGCAAAGCGGACATACGGGACCCATCGTGCATAGCTCTGGCACGCTGCCTGCCTACTGCCTTGATCATGGCGCAGCCTCCCCCAATGGCAGGACGCTGACAAGGGGAGCCAAGCTTTCTCGTGCTACGGGTAGTGTCGAGCAGTCCATTTCGAAGGCCATTGATCTAGGTCCACAAAACCTGAGCAGCAGAACTACCATTAACGGTGTCAGCTTGAGTAATCTCGAGTGGCGCATGGCGACGCAACTTGCCATCTTTCGTCTGCAGGGTGAGAGCCTTCTCTACAGCAGAAATACCAATCACTGGAGGGCCTCCACCTGGATTGTGAACCAGGCGACGAGCACCAGTCGCGTTCAGCTCAACCGCTACTGGATCTACCGTCCACCTGCAGGAAGCGGCATTCAAAGGATGACCTTTTCCTGGGGCGACCCCCTCACGTCTCGCATTCGCGTACAAAAAACAGATGCGACATCTGGAGCGCTCCTCGCTGGGGCAAGCTTCGGGATATGGTCAAACTCCTCCGCTGCTGCTGCGGGAAACACGGGCGCTGCAAGCTTCATAGGACGGGCAAGTTCAGATGCAAGCGGGCAGGCGTGGTGGTATCGCATCCCTGTTGGCACAACTTACTATGTCAGAGAGCTTGCTCCACCTGCTGGCTATACCCTCAATACCGCCGTGCTGAGCGTCACCCCGGTGCTGGGAGACGACTCTGAAGCGGCACAGGGCAGCCTTCCCCAGTACCTTGCGGGGACTATCGCAAATCAGCGTGCCGCCATTCACAGGATTGAGCTGACTAAAGAGTCGGTGTCGCCTGGGAGCCAGATCAGTGCTGAAGCCGTGCGGGGTAACCCCGCCTACCAACTGTCAGGAGCACAGTATGGCGTATGGACCGACAGGGCAGCGGCAGACAGCAGAAACCTTAATCACCCCTCGATTGTTGGGCGGATGACGACAGACAGTCAGGGCCGAGCCTCGCTGTCAGGGCTGCTGCCAGGTACTTATTTTGTTCGAGAGTTCATACCGCCGGCTGGTCATGCCCTTGACTTGCAGACGCACAGCGTCACCTTGAGCGCCCTTGCTGGTGGCAGCAGTTTCACCGGCAGGGTCAGTTCTCAAGATGCGCGTCGCTATGGTGGCAACCTGGTCATTCAGAAAGTTGATGGTGAAACGGGTCTGGCGCAAGCACGTCCCGGTACGAGTCTCGCGGGGGCAGAATTCGAGATCAGATGGCCTGACCAGCAAGCACCAAGCGGCTGGACAACCCAAACGGTCAGTACCAACGCTGCGGGACGAGCAGTATATCAAGCAACAGGGCCGTCAGCGCCCGGGATTCCGATTGGGAACTTTCAAATAAGAGAAACGAAGGCGCCACCGGGCTACCTCATTAGTCCTGAGTATAGCAATTGGAGAAGCTTCCAGGTGTCAGATTCTCCTGCTGCAGATAGGCCCCCTGAAATAGCCTTGTCTGCCCTGCTTTCCCCCATTGAGGAGCCCATCATAAGGGGAGACCTTTCCCTTTTCAAATATGGCAGCGTGAGCGACCAAGGTGTTGAAACGAGTTTCGCCCTTGAACATATCCGCTTTGACCTTATTGACAACATGCCTTTGGGTGGTGATGGAAGACCCAATCCGCGCTTCGGACAGATTGTTGGAACTCTTTTCACTGACGAAGAAGGCAGAGCAAGCACCCGCGACCTGATACCTGATAGTGCCAGCTGGGGCAAGACAGATTACCGCAGTGGCTACCTTGAATATGGCGACTACATCTTAAGTGAAGATGCATCAACGACACCGATAGGTCTTCAGGCTGCAGATGACATGAGCTTCTCTATCACGGAAAACGGAGTTGAGCTGCACTACCTTATCTGCAATAAAGAAATCACGGCTTACTTGAGTATCGTCAAGCGCGATAGCGAGACCCTCAATACCATTGCCGTGAGCGGAACACGCTTTGACCTACTTAATTCAAACAAGGACGTCATAAGTCGCCTCACTACCGATGAGACCGGTCACGTACACCTGCCCGAAGTGCTCAAGCATGGCAACTACTATCTTCAGGAAGTACAGGCGCCGGACCGCTACCTCCTGCATACCGAGCCCATAGCCTTTAGCGTGGACAAAATTAGGGGGCTCGATAATCCCATCGTCATATGCGTCGACAACGACCCCGCAAAAGCAGCTCTTCGCGTTGTCAAAACTGACAGCATAACAGCAACAGCCGTACCCGATACGGTCTTTGAAGTCAGAGCTAAAGATGATGTTGTAACCGGCGACGGAACCCTGCGCCTTGCCGCAGGAGAGCTTGCCGACATTATCAGTACTGACGCAAGCGGCATTGCCGAAAGCATCCCCCTTTATCTGGGAAGCTACGAGATGCGCGAAGTAAAGACGACGCCTCATTACTTGCTCAACACGACCGTTTTTGACGTCAAGCTAGAGTACCAGGACCAAAACACAGCTCTTGTCTGGACTGAGGTCCCGGTACAAAATGAGCCCGTGCAGATCAGTTGCGAGATTGAAAAGCGCACGATATCCATTAGCTCTGCAGCCTATCGCTCTGGCGCAGGAGACGAGGTGCAGATTGATAATAGCGCGCAGGGCAGCAAAGAGCTCTATCGCTACGACCTCGATTTTTGGTCGACTTCGAACGACTGGGCAGATGAATTCGTTGTTTTTGACGCCTTAGAGGGAGTAGGTGCAGACCAGATTCGCTTGCACGAATTGTGGACTCCTATCGTGAAGGGAGACACAAATGGACTTTACAACCTGTGGTATCAGACCAATCTGGCGAGCCAGGAGGTGACGCAGAGCTCTGTCAAGGCTGCTTCAAAGGACCTCTTTAACCCTGACAATCCTGAAGCAATCATGCGTTTTGAAAACCACGGCTGGGTACTGTGGTCAGAAGATCTTGATGCGAGTACGCGCATGCATTTCAAGGTCGATGACCTCAATCTTTCAGAGGGTGAGCACATTACAGGCCTCAAGCTGGAATTTGGACGGGTCGAGAAAGGCTTTACGAGCCTTGACGATTCCGGGGATTTGGCGCCTTTGAGCTATCTCGTGTACTGTCCGCGTCCCCTACCCAAATATGATGACACGGGTGCTGAAGTCATCATTTACAACTCGGCAAGCTCCCACATAACCCGCAACATTGTCCTCTTTGATGATGCCGCAGATACCGTCGAGACGAGACTTGTCGAAAGCTTCAACTTAGAGCCAGCAATCCAGCCACAGCAAGAACAGCGTTTTGGCGAACGCTTGGTAGAAAACGACGCCTACCCTCGGGGTGACAAAGGCTATGGTAGCCAACTCATTGACCCGAATCTGCAACACCGCATCACTGCCCACGGGCCTGCGACCCATGACCTCTTTGATGCTGGATTCTGGTTCGCCTTAGCAGCCGCATCAGCTTTTGGCGTGCTTGCCTGTCTGCTCGAGATGTATCTACGAAAAAGAGAGGAGGGTCAGTAGCCGTAGTTTTGACGCGGGCTCCCATAGTAGAAGCCCGTACCTTGTGGCCGAAAGGTTTGCGCGCGCAGCTGCTCGACATAATCGCGAGGGTCTGCCCCATCGAGTACCGCACGATAGGCAGAAATCACCGTCGTTATATAGTTGACTCCTTTGGTGCGTCCCTCTATCTTGAGGCTATCGATCCCCGCATTACAGAGGTCATCGATGTGCTCAATCATGTTGAGGTCATAGGGGCTAAAGATAGTGGTGTATCCGTCATCTTCAATGACGGGAATGCTTTCGTTAGGGCGCTTTTTTTCAACGAGCTCATAGGACCAGCGGCAACTGTGAGCGCACTGACCTTTGTTTGCGTCTCTGTCAGCAAGATAGTTACTGATGATGCAGCGCCCACTAATAGCCATGCATTGCGCACCATGCACAAAGACCTCGAGCTGCATGTCCTCAGGCAGGTTCTTGCGAAGCTCTGTCAGTTCACGTAAGTCAAGTTCACGTGCAGCAACGATACGCCTCGCACCTGCCTCGTACCAAGTCTGAGCACTGAGGGAATTGGCAACACTTGCTTGTGTGCTGACATGCAGGTCGATTTCAGGTGCGATCTCGCCTGCTAGCTTTGCAGCCCCCAGATCAGACACTATGAAGGCATCAACCCCGGTGTCTTTTACGGCACCTAAGTAAGCTCTCAGAGAAGAGAGATCAGATTCATGGATGAGGGCATTGACGGTGAGGTAGATAAGGCGTTTTCTGGAGTGGACGTACTCCGCCGCGCTTTTCAATTCGTCGACACAAAAATTGGCAGCATTGTAGCGCAGGCCAAAGCTCTTACCGCCACAGTAGACGGCATCGGCCCCGCAGTCTATGGCGAGCTTAAGCGCCTCGATACTACCTGCAGGCGCCAACAGTTCTGGTCTCTGGTGCGCTCTCATCCTACCTTGAGATGGCCAAGGAAAGTCTTCGTACGCTCATGTTGCGGATTTTCAAAGATAGCCTCTGGGGGTCCTTCTTCGACGATGTATCCACCATCCATAAACACGACTCGATCTGCGACATCACGCGCAAAGCCCATTTCATGAGTCACGACAATCATGGTCATGCCGCCTTCTGCCAGATCACGCATGACGTTGAGCACGTCACGAACCAGCTCGGGGTCAAGTGAAGAGGTCACTTCGTCAAAGAGCATAACCGTCGGCTCCATCGCAAGTGCGCGCGCGATGGCAACACGTTGCTGCTGACCTCCTGAAAGCTGGCTGGGGAAAAAGTCGGCGCGTTCTGCAAGACCGACGCGTTCGAGCTGCGCGTAGGCAATTTCTGCCGCCTGCTCTTTGTTCATTTTGCGCACCTTCAGCAGGGCAAGCTCAACATTTCCCTGGGCTGTCTTATGCGGAAAGAGATTAAACTGCTGGAATACCATACCCAGCTGCTCGCGCGCTTTATTGATGTCAGTTCCCTTGGCGTTGATTTGGATGCCATTAACCCAGACTTCACCCGAGGTCGGGATTTCAAGCAGGTTGATGCAGCGCAGCATGGTTGATTTGCCGCTTCCCGATGGCCCGAGGACACAGACCACTTCACCCTTTTCAACTTCAAGATTTATGTCATGCAAAACGACGTTGTCGCCGTAAACCTTTTTGAGGTTTTTTATTTGTACTATAGCTTCGCTCATGTTCACTACCTTGGATCCTGCAAAATGTTTTCATCGTGGCTCACAATGTGAGTAGATGGAACATTTAGGCGGGGTTGTCGTTTTCCAGGACGACCAGATGGTGCAGCTCCCGAGTCTTGTTCTGCCAACTTGTTCTCTAATCTGGCAACCAGTCTACCAGCAGGTATCGTAACAATGAGATAAAAACAGGCAGCAACCGTGAGAGGTGTCATATTAAACACGCGAGCGGACTCGATACGAGCATTGAGCATGACTTCGCCGATGGCAACCATGGCAAAAAGCGCCGTATCCTTCAAGAGCAAAATGAATTCTGACATACACGTTGGGATGATACGCCTAAAGGTCTGAGGCAGGACAACATAGGTCATGGCCATCGAGGTCTTCATGCCCAGTGAGCGCGCAGCCTCCATCTGTCCCTTAGGAATGGACTGGATGCCCGCACGAAAGATTTCTGCCAGATAAGCTGCAGAATTCGCAGAAAGAATCAGGAAGGCGCGAAACCAAGCTGAAAAGCCCAGCCCCAGAAAGCTTACCTGACTAAAGGGGTCCATTGCTGTTTGAAAGGCAGGTATCAGCGGCAGACCCATGTAGATAATCAAGATTTGCAGCAGCAGAGGCGTTCCTCTGACCACATCAATGTAGAAGGTTGAAATCCAGCGCAGGGGTGCAATCTTGCTCATCTTCATAAAAGCAAGACCAAGGCCAAAGGGGATGGCGAGGGCAAAGCCTATAAAGCCCAGTGCCAGCGTGATGGGAAAGCCCTGCAAAACCATCGGGAAGGTATCGATGGCAATACTGGGAGAAAAGAAGACGCGTGTAAAAGAAAAGGTCTCCCACCATTCAAGCATTCTTGCGAAAATATTGGCAGAACCAAAGAGTCCCATTAATGCCTGCTGTCCACCCAAAGCATGACTCTGTGAAAAAGCGGTCAATAGTGCGCTCAAATCCCTCATACCTCCAAAATATGCTTGTCACAAAAAGAGTGCGCCTACTATATTGTATAGCAGACGCACTCTATACACTTAAAAAAACTTCTTAAGGCATCGTTGGAGGATTGTCTGCGTCGATCCAGCGAGCGTAGATTTCTGCATAGGTACCATCTGCAATAACCGCAGCTAGTGCATCATTGATGGCCTCAGCAAGACCTGTTCTGCTCTTGCCCATCGAGAATCCAAAGTTTTCCTGTTCTGCTGAAGGAATCGGAATCGTCTTAATGGCAAAGTCGCCTTCTGCAGCCTGGTTCAAGACAACGGGGATGTCCAAAATAACAGCATCTACTTCACCTGAAGACATGGCGAGGAAGGTGTCTTGTCCGCCAGCGTAAGGCATGATAGTCACACCTTTGTCTTCGAGGTAGTCAGTAGCAAAAATATGACCGGTGGTTCCTGTCTGCACGCCAACGCGTGAGCCCTCACCTAAATCAGAGATAGAGGTAATGTTCGAATCTGCTGGTACACCCAGTGCCTGGAATGACACGAAGTAGGGATTCGAGAACAGAATTGACTGAGCGCGCTCTTCGGTAATGGTCATAGCACTTGCGGCAAAGTCAAAGTCACGACTGTCAGAACTCAGAGCAGTCAGCAGTGCGTCCCACTCAAAGAAGACGAATTCGACTTCGGCTCCCATTTTTTCAGCAATAGCCTTAACCAAGTCAATGTCAAAGCCAACTACTTCTCCGCCATCGCGAGACTCAAAGGGAGGATAGGTAGGATCTGTCGCTACTACAAGCGTCTTTCCATCCCCACGTACGGCATCTGCAAGCGTCCAGTCGGCCGTTGCCTGCACATCATCAACTGCTTCTTCGGTGGCTGAACAGCCAACGACAGCAAAGGCAGCAACTACCATCAGTGCTGCAAGAATCAAACTAAGTAAACCCTTCTTCATTACCTCACACCTTTCCTGTGATCGAACGAATGCTCTCCACGTCATTCATTATTCTAGCTAGTGTATTGTTTCACAACAAAGTTGGCTGTGCAATTTTTATCTGTCCTATACAAAAAAAGTGCGCAGACACGTATATATGTATACATTTATGAATGATTTTATCCAAGCGCCCTCCACATAATGCCAACAGCTCTATGCGTTTTGAGGGCATACATTTCAGATTATGTGCAGATTAGTATGAGGATTCGTGAAGTGCTTTCGCGCGGCTGACCTGGTCTTTGACCCCACACTCGCATACTGGAGCTTTTGCTTGATATGATCTCACGACTAACCCTCTCGCCTGCTCCCTCCTGTTGCCAGGAAATCAACGTAGACGGTACGACTTACCCCTAAGGTGCGCCATGCTCACGTACACTCCTGTCGAGATATACGCTTACGTGGATTCTTTCGGCCGCACCTGCCTATGAACTAACGGGCATCACCTGTGTGACACACGCGCAACCACAGACCCGCGCGAAAGCTTGACTATTATACACTCTCGCCGCAAAATCTTTAAGCTTTCTTTCACCTTGAGTTAAGGATCCTTTAAGGGTCAGCTGCCATACTGCTTGTGAGGTGATAAAAATGAAGCTCCAGACACAGCTCTTGCAGGCTCCGATTCTCAGCAGTATGAAGGATATACTGGGGGAAATTGTTGCTCCGACTCGCTGCGCCGGCTGCGAGCGCCAGGGCGCAGTCTTCTGTCCGCACTGCATGGCATCACTGCCCTACCTTTACCTTCAGCACCAGGCTTGCCCAAAGTGTGCCGGTCCCTATGGTGCGCTGACCTGCACGGAATGTTGGGAAGTAAGTTACAGCTTTAGCCATGCCTTGGCACTGAGCCTGCTTGACGGCCCACTTGCCCGCGCCATCGTCATCTACAAGGACGGAAATGAGCGGAGGCTGGCTCGCTGCTTTGGAGCTCTGCTGGCGGAGTGCGTCCAAACCACCTGGTCTGAGTGGCTCGACCCTGATTGTCAAATCAGCTGGATTCCTGCTACGGCTGCTGCTGTTCGAAGGCGTGGCTTTGACCACGGAGAACTGCTTGCTTACGCCCTATCAAAGCAGCTTAACATTGCGGCACTCCCCCTCTTGTCGCGACCACGCGCACGCGACCAAAGAGGTTTGTCGCGCAAGCAGCGCATGAAGGGGTTCAAGGAATTTACGGTACAGCCACAAAAAAATAAGCAAGACCTGCACAAGGTCTTGCTTATTGATGATGTCTTTACCACCGGTGCCACCTTAGAAGCAGCAAGCCTAGCTTTGCTCGAAAATGGTGCTGCAGAAGTTCGGGTCGCTGTATTAGGCCGCGCCTGGTAGCTCGTACACCAGATGTCCAATCTTTGTGTCGTCGCGCCATTTATCAAATCTCACGTAACTTAGTACGCTTCGCTTTGAGAAATGACTCGACTCCTTAATCTTGAACATCTGGAGCACGAGCATTGCGAATTGGGAACTAGGCTACTTCATGGTGTGGGGAATTTCTTCTGCTGTAATTACACCCCGCTCGGTGATGTAGCCCTTAATGTATTTTGCTGGTGTCACGTCAAAGGCAGGGTTAAAGCAGGACACATGCGTGGGGGTATTTTTGAACCATCCATCAAAGGAAAAGCCTCCGCCTTTGCGTGCGATGGACATGTGGTGACCCTTCGACAAAGGAAGCTCTGCAGGTCCCTGAGCCGTCATCTTATCAAAGGCAGCAGAGATTTCTGGTGTAGTCGCATCAAAGGTGCCACTGACCGTAATCCCCTCGATTTCCTTTTGATCGCGAACCTCGATTTCGATTTGCTTACCTTCTGCAAGCTCCAGATCGAAGGTGGTAGAAGGTGCTGCGATATAGAAAGGAATACCATGTTCTTTTGCCAGAATCGCAAGACCGTAGGTACCAATCTTATTAGCAGTGTCACCATTGGCACAAATCCGGTCTGCTCCGACGACAACGGCATCAACAAGACCTTCTCCCATGACAAAGGCAGCCATATTGTCGCAGATGAGTTGTGAGGGGACGCCTGCAAAGAGGAGCTCCCAAGCCGTGAGTCTACCACCCTGATTAACAGGGCGCGTTTCATCAACCCAGACATGCTCGACCTTATCCTGCAAGTGAGCCGAGTATATGACGCCCAGAGCGGTACCATAAAAAGTCGTAGCCAAAGAACCTGCATTACAGTGCGTCAAGAATTTGGTCGGACCATCAAAGAGTGCTGCACCAAAGTCTCCCAAGGCACGATTTGCAGCCTCATCTTCTTCCATGACTTTATGAGCCTCTGCAATTAGTAAGTCCCTGATAGTTTCTGGGTTCATTGAGGATTGGACGCACTCCGCCAAGACAGCGCGAAGCCTGTTGACCTCGCGCGAGAGGTTCACCGCCGTGGGGCGAGCATCAGCCAGTTCATCACAAACCGTCATGGCTGCAGCCAGGTAGTCATCGCCTGCTGATTCGAAGTCCATGCCTTCCGTTGCGCTCCACAGGGCTACTCCTAGGGCGCCGGCAGCACCAATGGCGGGGGCGCCACGAACCGCCAGCGTTTTGATGGCAACAATGACGCCTTCGTAGGTGCTGCACACCAAAATGTCCCCTTGAAGGGGCAGGCGCGTCTGATCAATCATGTGAACGCTCGTGTCTTCCCACCAAATAGTTCTGGGTAGCTGTTCTACTGACATAGTTCCTCCTTGTTGTGTTGCAGCGGTCCTGTCAAAAGATGTTGAGATAGGCCTTTCGTGTTTCTGGGTCTATCTGGGGTCGAGTTCATTAATGATGCCTTGCAGGTCTTCTGGCAAGTCGTCTTCAAAATGCATTTCCTCGCCGCTGATCGGGTGGGTGAAACGTATCTTGTAAGAATGCAGGAATTGACGCTGCAGATAATGATTGGCTGGCAGCGTGCCGCGCCCGTACGCGGGGTCACCCACGATGGGATGACCAATGTAACGCATATGAACGCGAATCTGGTGGGTTCGCCCGGTAAAGAGCTTGCATTCAAGCAGGGTAAAACCATCGTCATAGCGGCCGGGTTCGAAGCGTTCGATGACCTTGAAGGTCGTTTGCGCCTCTTTTGCCTTCTCGCTATCACTGATCTTCATGCGGAGTTTATCGCCCGGGGCTCGTCCTATGGGGGCATCGATGATTCCCGTTTCGGGTGCTATCCATCCGTGGACAAGTGCAAGATAGCGGCGATCTACGGCGCGTTCGCGAATGGCATCTTGCAGGCGGGACTGTGCCCTATCCGTTTTGCCCACCAGCATGAGGCCCGAGGTATCCATGTCGAGGCGATGCACAATACCGGGGCGGTCGCCACCTTGGAGCTTGCCGAGCTCGAGGGAATGTGCAAGCAGTGCATTGACGAGCGTGCCGCTGTAGTGCCCCGGTGCTGGGTGAACTACCATGCCTGCCTCTTTAGACAGAACGATGATTTCGTCGTCCTCGAAGCGGATATCAAGCGGGATATATTCTGGTTCGAGATGAGAGCTGCGCGGTGGCGGGATGGTGATGCGCACATCGTCGCCTTCTTGCAGCAGGTATTTTTTTGCCTGAAGCACACCATTTACCAGCACGAGGCCTTCTTCGATGTATCTGGTCGCACGCGAGCGCGTTTCAACCTCTGGGATTGCCCCGACAAAGACATCAAGACGTTTCCCCGCGTCAGCTGCAAGAGCAATGACCTCGATGGTTCGCGCATCAGGACCTGGCTCGAAGCTGTAGTCGTCGTCGAGAGAATCGAGATATCTGTGCTCATTCATCATCAAGACCCTTTTCCCAATCTTTGAGCTGCGTGCTCATGCGCTCGCGCAGGGGGCGCTTATCGACGCGTGATGGAGCAGTCTCTGCAGATTCGTCGCTTGAGGCCTCGCCCGTATCCCCCCGAGGCGAAGGTTCCTGTCCAGAAGGCTCGTCTGATCTTGTCGCAATTGATGCGTCGGCACTCATAGTGGGCGCAGGTGCGGGTGCGGGTGTGGTCGCTGGCTTTTCTTTGCTAAAAAGTTCGCGCCAGACGATATGTTTCGACTGGAACAAGAACCAGAACAGAAAGAGTGTGGCACCAAGCGTAATACCGATATCTGCAACATTGAAAACGGCAAAATTTATCAAACGAAAATCAAACATATCGATGACTGAATGGCTTATGACGCGGTCAAGCGTGTTGCCCAAGGCTCCTGCAAATACCAGAGCAGTTCCCACGACGACCGTCCACGCCTTGGGTCTTTCGGTCATCCAAAACCAGATAACCATGACGACGAGCAGTGCCATTGCCACAAAGAAAAGTTCGCGCTGGCCCTGCATCATCGAAAAAGCGGCACCGTAGTTGCGCACATAGGTCAGATGGAAGACATTGGGCCACACAGCGATGCTTTCGCGCAGCTCCATCGAGTTCGTCACCAACTGCTTCACGACAAAATCAAGCAGAAGCCAAAAGATGGCCACTGCTTGAAACATTTTTCGAGGCTCGGTGAGCAAGCTTGTGCCCTCTTCTACGATACTTCGTAGTTGAGCTGCGTCAAGACTTCAGCGCAGCGCGCGCAGACATCTGGGTAGCGCTTGTCACTGCCAAAGGTGCGGTAGTTCCAGCAACGAGGACATTTCTCGAGTTGCGACTTTGCAATCTGCGCCGAAACAAGGCTGAGCTCTTCGCTATCATTGCCGTCAGCGTTGTCCTCGGCACTTGCCACAGACTGAGCAGCAGATGCTTCTAGCTGCTTGAAATTGACCTCTGCCACAATGAACATTTCTTGCAAGACCTGAACATCAAGTTCTTGCAGGACCGCAATCACATCAGCAGGCGCCGTGATAGTAACGACCGCTTCCTGACTCTTACCAATAAGCCCGGAGTTACGCGCTTCTTCGAGAGCCTTCGTGACCTGGTCACGCACCGCCAATACCTGATTAAAGGTAGCGACCAAGCTATCTGACTCTTCAGCGCACAGATTCAGCTCGAAGCTAGGCCAGTCACATAAATGGACGCTCTCCACCAGGTTTCCTGAAGCATCTTTTTTCCAGGCCTCATCCATGAAGCTCCAGGTCTCCTCTGCCGTAAAGGCAAGCACGGGCGCAAAGGTCCTGACCAGCAGGCTCAGGGCAGCTGCCAGCACGGTCTGCGCGCTGCGACGCTCGAGGGACTGCGCTGCATCAGAATAGAGGCGGTCCTTCAAGACATCGATGTAGAGGGAAGAAAAGTCGCCCAGGAAGTCGATGGCTTCGCGCTGTGCGAGGTAGAACTTCCAATCGTCATTGCAGCTCGTGATGGTGGCGTGCAAGTCGCGCAGGCGAATCATCCAGTATTTGTCAGTCTGCAGGAGCTCTTTGTGGCTGAGTGCGTCCACTACTGGGTCAAAGTCGTGCGTATTGGCAAGCAGGAAGCGCAGGGAATTGCGGATTCTGCGATATGAATCTGACACGCGGGTCAGGATTTCATCAGAAATGCCCACGTCGCCGCTAAAGTCTGTCGTTGCGACCCAAAGGCGGATGATGTCTGCGCCCAGTTTATTGGTGATGTCGATAGGTGAAATCACGTTACCGATCGATTTGCTCATCTTGCGGCCTTCGCCGTCGACCGTGAAGCCGTGAGTCATGAGATTGTTAAAAGGAGCTTCGCCGTAGGCACCGATGCTCAAGAGATATGATGACTGGAACCAGCCGCGGTGCTGGTCTGAGCCTTCTAGGTACATTTGTGCCGGACGGTGCAACTCTGGTCGAGCCTCGAGCACTGATGTGTGGCTGACGCCCGATTCCCACCAGACATCTACAATGTCAGTTTCCGGTGTCAGTTCGCTGCAGCCACATTTTTCGCAGGCCGTTCCCGCCGGCAGATAGTCAGCAGGATCGGTGGTAAACCAGGCATCTGCGCCGCGCTCTTTGAAAAGCGCGATGACGGCGTCAAAGGTCGCTTCATTTGCTACCACTTCACCGCACTGCGTGCAGCGG
>WRBW01000004.1 GCA_009784345.1 Coriobacteriia bacterium
CGACTGTCAGGGCAATTTCGGTAATGCGTGCCTCCCCCGATTGTTCAAGGGCCTCAAAGGCAGCATCAAGCACCGACTGCATTATGCTCATCTCATGCATCTTATGCCACGTCCTCTTCTGTGGTTTCTGCCGTTTCGGTACGCGGCTTGCGAGCCTCGCGCGCCTGAATGCGCTTTTTGGCAGCCTCTGCCTGCACCTTCAGCTTTTCGCGCTTTGCCAGCTTGTCCTTGCTATCGGTGGGCGCATTGTCATACATCAGCATGTCATCATAGGCCTCGACATACTGCTCATCGATACGATGAGGCAACAGGAAACGCGCCGCCACAAGGCCACCTTCATACAGCACCAGCAAGGCAAGTGCCAAGGCAAGCATGGTCACCGGCCCGCGATCAGGCGTAATGACAGCGGCCAGCACAAACAGCACGACATAAGCCGTGCGCCAGGCTTCACGCAAGCTGGGGTACTTTATAACATTAAGCCCAATGAGAGCAAAGACAATCAGCGGCAGCTCGAAGCTAATACCAAAGGCAAGCAGCAGCAAGCTCACACCTGCCAGCCATTCCTGAGCACGCGGAACCTCGAAGGTATAGGCCGTGTGTTGCGCCACCAGCCATTCAACCGCCGTCGGCAAGATGAAGAAGTAGGCAAACAAGACACCGGTCACAAAGAGGACAATCGCTGCCACGATGGAAGGGAAAATCCACTTACGCTCGCTTTTCTTAACCGCAGGCGCAAAAAAGGCAAAAATATGATAAATCAGCAGCGGACTGGTGACTATCAAGGCACCATAAACACCCACTGTAAAGCGGTAGGTCATGGCATCAAAAATACCCATGACGGCAAAACGTCCATCGGGCAGATGCGGAAAAACGTCGCGAAAAAAGACGTTCATGATTTGTAGATGTATCGGCTCCCAGTAAAAAAGGAAGCTGAGCGCAAAGAGCACCAAAATGTAATTGGTCAGACGCTTGCGCAGCTCATTAAAATGAGCAAAAAAGGGTATCGATTTGGCATCCTTGAAAAAGGTTGCGCCGGCGACCTGCTTTTTTTCAGGCATAGCTAGGAACCTTGCCCTTCAGATTGCGGAGTCTGACCAGCGTCCCCTGCAGGTACCGCCGCAGCAGACTCGAGGCTTGCCCAGATGCTGCCGGCAGAGCTGCTTGAAACCGCTGCTGGCGTAGCTGCCACAGGCGGCTGCACCACGGCAGCTGTAGGGGCAGCGACCGCGGCTGGAGTTTCTGCTGCAAGCGACGTGGCGGCTTCAGGTGATGGATGCGCGGGTTGCTCCGCATAAGAGCTGTCAATGACTGCCTCTGCGGGAGTCTGCTCACTGGCATCAACAAAGTCTGAGGTGGCCGTTAGATTGGCCGGTGCGACTTCGTGGATGGCAGGCGTCGGGACAGTCTGCTTATAGAGGCTTTGACGCTCTGGACTGAGCAAGTCCTTCGTTCCCGTCGTGCCTTTTGCGCCCAGACCGAGGGGGTCTTTGAGCATTTCGAGCTCTTCGGGCGAGATGATTTGTGTGGTGACGACTTCCTGAACTTGGTCGCGGGCTTCGGCGTACATACCCATGGCTTTTTTGACCGTTTTCAGGATTTCTGGGATTTTGTCTGGTCCAAACAAAAGCAGGGCGACGATAACGATAACAACTAATTCTGGACCGCTAATCATCTACCCTGCTCGATTCTACTATGGTTTTACTTTGTGGTTCGTGCGTGCTTATTCAGACGGTGGTACGGCGTCTTCAATCACCGGATCATCCGGATTCTGGTTGGCTCCTGCAGAATCATCTACGTTTGATTCTGCCTGATTTTCGGCGGTGATGCCCTGCTCATCCATTTGCTGCTGAAGCTGCTCGAGGATTTCTGGGGGCAGGTCATCTGCGGTGATGGTCACCGGCTGCTGTGCCGGCTGTGTCCAGCCGTGTATCGCGATGGCAAAGACACCAACGACACTGGCCAGAACCAGACCACCGACAAGGATCCATACCAGAACCTTGACCCACATAGGGCTTCTACTTTTATCTATTGCTTTGATAGGCATATTAACTCTTTACTCTTCGGCGTGTCCGCAGATACTAGTCAGCTGGTACGGCATCTTGAACAGCACCATCGTTGGTACCGTCAGCACCATCGCTAGGCATGACAACATTTCCGTCTGCGTCAAGTGGTGGGTGACCTGCAGGCATTTCGCCCATCATTTCTTCGTCAGAAAGGACAGGAGCGTCACCCATGCCGCCGCCCATGCCACCCATGCCGCCGCCCATTCCGCCACTATTGTCCTGTGGAGGCATTTGCTGCGTAGGTGCGGTATTTACAGTTGGGAGCAAGAATTGGTTTGCTGCCAGAAGACCTGCGAGAAAACCAATCAGCAGGGCAATGATGGCAACCAGAACGACTACCATAGGGGTAAACTCGAAGCCTGCCTGCTTTGCAGGAGCCTTGCGAACGGGGGCTGTGCCCTTCTTTACTGGTGCGCTGCCTTTTTTGGCAGGGGCACCCTTTTTAGCTGGAGCGCCAGCTGGCTTCTTTTTGGGTTCAGGCTTCTTTGGTGCATCAGTAGGTTCGTCACCGTCGAAGAATAAATCATCAGACATTTCAGGGTTCCTTTCATTACAAGGTATTAGTGTTAATGCTGTTGCTAATACTGTCCTATCTTTTTGGCGCAGGTACACACAGCAGGTGCTTGCGTGGGACGACCGCGCTAAAAAGACTCAATTACAACTGCTCAAGTATAGCAAAACAAAAGGAGTTTTACCCCCTTTTTAGCCTTAGTTTTGCTTATGCAGCTCAGGTCTAATAGGGCTTGTCGTCTTTGCTTCGCTCTTCTCTGTCGTGCTGCGAGGGCATTTCCTGAATCGAAGGTAGCCCCTGTTCTTCACGCCACTGCTCATGCACCTTCGAGGCCGCTGGGTTTTTGCTGGGCATAAGGATGTTGCGGGTGTTTTCGACAGCCCATAGCTTGATGCATTCCCAGAGGTTGGCAACGCGGAAGTTAACCGGCCAGCGAAGCTCTGTCTTTTCGCAAATAGTCGACTCTGAGAGCTCTTCCATTTCGCGGCGCAAGTTGCCCAGTTTTTCTTCACGCTTTTCTGGTGTATCGAGCGATATGTCGCGCATGACGGCGTCAACACGCGCCATCGAGACCTTTGCCTCTTCGATACGGTCATGCACGGCATCTGCGGTTGCGTTGTCTATAAGTCCTGACTTACGTTTCATTTCGTTTAGGCGCAAACCTGCTTCATAAGTAACATCAACCAGCTCATCTGGTGGCAGGTGGATGCTTTCATAGTTCATGATGTATTTCCAGGAAGGCTGTACTAGCAGCTCACGGTGTTCTTCCACGGTGGTGGCACGCAGCTTATAGCCATGAGCCTCTGGATTGTCATAGGCGATTGAACCAGGATCTAAGAAGGGCGTCATGGCAGCGATATTGCTGATGAGGCGCTTATCGTAGTCAAATTTTTCGTACAAGTCGCCAATGTAGTCGACATTGTCGAGGACCGACTGTGCGTTTTGCCCCGGTATTCCTATCAAGTAGTAGAGGTCAAAGCGGGTTGCTCCGTAGTCGAAGGCCTGCTTGATGCTCTTTTCGACATCAGCTGTTGTGTAGTGACCCTTGCCAAAGAGCTTGCGGACCTCATCGTCATGAGATTCTGCGCTGACCTCGATGGTCCAGTCCTTCAGATTGGCTGCCAAAAGTTCGTAAAGCTTTTCATCTGGCGGGGTAAAGACCTCAAAGCCTATAGAGGCGTGCAGATCAATTTTGCCCAGAGACTCGATGAAAATCCTGATGTAGTCGTCACCCGCCTGCATAAAGTCATTGAGGACAAAAATCGCACCAGGAATGTATTTTTGCGCGTGTGCGATGTCGCGAGCAATAAGCTCTGGATCCCTATAGGCAACACGGCGGCGATTGTAGTGCTTGCGATAAGATTCTTGCGAGCCCCCGCAGGTGACGCAGTTATGGGTACAGCCTCGACAGCAAATCGTGGCTGACATGGGATAACTAATCCATTGCTTGTAGGGAACCACTCCGAAAAGATCGCGGTCGCGAATTACGGTCTTCATATTGAAGGAGAAGTCCAAAGATGGCGCGTTGAAATCTGGTGGCACGAAACTGAGCTCATTGACTATCATGGTGCCTGTTGAGTCGCGCCAGGTCATGTTGGGGACCGACGCCAGCGATTCATTTGAGGGCTTGCCGTTCGAGTTGCGGATGATTTCCATCAGCTGGCGGACCGGCTCTTCTGTGGAATCGCCGCGGAAGACGAAGTCGATTTCTGGATAGTTCGTGATCAAGTCCTCGTGGAAGACACTTGAGGACAGACCGCCCAGCATGATGGGCGTGTTGGGGTGGTATTTTTTGAGCAAGCGTGCGATTTCGATAACACCGTGGCTGTGAGGCATCCAGTGCAGGTCGAGTCCAAAGGCCTTCGCGCTGAGGTTGCGAATGAACTTCTCGACGTCCATTTTTTCGTTGTGTAGCATCAGGTAGCCCAGATTAAAAAGGCGTACCGTGTGTCCGTTGCGCTCGAGGTATTCGCCGATGGTGGTAAGCCCTAAGGGGTAGATTTCAAAAATCGGTGTTGAAGGTACGAGGTCTGACACCGGTCCAAACATCTGCGGCTTTTTGCGAAAGTCATAGATAGCTGGTGCATGAATAAGTACGAGATCCGGTTTTGTGTATATGCTCATAAATAAAGGCGCCTACTCCTGCGGGTTTCCCCGATTCGTAGGCGCCTATCCCCCTTATAGTGGTTCTAGCGGTCTAATACTTACTGGTTCAGACCTACGTGACAGATAGCACAAGAGGTCGGTGAGTGACAGTCGAAGCAGACTGTTGCGCCGAGCTGCTGTGTTGCAGGAATGTGATCAATCCATTCCCAGCTGACATCAGTTCTGAACTCCCAATCGAGGTTCGGATAGCCGTGGTGACAGGCCGAACATGTGCTGGCGTCAGTGATTTCAGTTCTGTTGCCGGTGGCAGCAGGTGTGTTGTTGACTTCTGAAGTCACGTGACAGATGGCACATGAATCGGGGTAGTTAGTAGCATCATCAATATGGGGCTGCATGACGTAACCCTCTGGGTGAGGCATTCTAATACCGCCGTGACAATCATCACAGAATCTTAAGGTGTGACAAGTATAGCAATAATTAATCGCTCTTACACTAGGTACACCGCGCAGAGCCAGTGACTCGAGGTCGCTGTTCTTATTAACTTGCTCGTTGTAGGTGTCAACATCGCTTGCGATGAAGTCAAGTACGTTTTGCTCGATCTCCATGGCCCAGGGACCGTGAATGTCTTCGACAAATCGCGGTACACGATGGTTGTCAGGAATGAGCTCAAAGTAGTCGGTGTGACAGATTGAACATTCACCTGTGGCGCCAGGGAACTGGCCGATTGGATAGGGCGTGCTTACGATTTGGCCGTCATCTTCACCAAAGCGGTGACAGCGATAACAGGCGGTCATCAGCATGAAGTCGTCATGAAGTGGCTGGTTGTTGTTGGTAGCCTCGTGGAATGGTTGCCATTCCCCACCCTCGTAGTGACCGACACGATTGTGACAGGCAGTACAAGAAATGTTGAGGTCGGTGTGCGCCCAGTGATCCATGATGATTCCATCGCTGGTGTTGGGCTCGCCACGCATACCGGCACCGCCACGGTTTTCAAGACGGTGACACTGCGTACAGTATTTACTGGGCTGTTTGCCAGGATTCATCGCAAGGGTAGAGTGCGGATTAAGCGGCATCTCTACGGTTCGGGCGATTGAAGGCGGCATCTTGAGAAGAGCTTCGATCTTGAACAGCAGGAATGAGATTGGGTCTCCACCTGGCTGCTTATGACAGGCGATACAGGCTACCCCTGTATGCGTCGAGTTGTCATAAGACGACACGGCGTCGGCCTGCGGATAGTGACACACCGCTGCGCAGAACCAATAGGTTGTCGTTACCGCAACACCCACGGCAATGACAAGCATCAGCGCTGTCAGGATGGTCCCCAGCCAGATAATGGCCCTTACTCTGGTGCGCGAGTTCTTAAACGCATCAATAATTGCATGAATCAGCTTCATCGGCATCTTCCCCAAATCGTACTTTCCCCATTACGACATAACATATTACGATTAAGTCTACCTGACATATGTGCAGCTAACAACCATTAGTTCGGATGTTTTTTTAGCTGTGAAGTAACAGCTGTTTCATTTATACAGCAAAATCGGTTTATTCAATTTAAACCTGTAATTCGCACAAATTTTCTCCACAATTGGGGGCTTTTTTACGCTTCTAATCTCTTTTTTGTATCGTCAGATTATGGTGAAATTGAGACCATTTAGGCACGCGGATGTGCGGCGATGTACTCTTCGCGCAGATGCTCGCGAGACAGATGTGTGTAGACCTGAGTCGTCGACAAATCGCTGTGCCCTAGCATCTCTTGGAGGGCGCGCAGGTCTGCCCCACCGTCTAACATATGCGTCGCAAAAGTGTGCCGTAGGGTGTGCGGATGCAGACCCTTGATGCCCGCACGCTCGCCAGCATCGCGAACTAGATGGTAGACCGCCTGACGATACAGCGGCTTGCCCTTTGTTGTCAGAAAAACACGGTCACTTGCTACCGGCAGACCACGTTTTGGCTTAAGCTGCGCCCTGCTCTCTTTCACATAGAGCTCCAGCCACTGTGCGGCAACAGCCCCCAGCGGTATGATGCGCTCTTTCGAGCCCTTACCTATGGTACGCACCACCCGGTCTTGCAGGTTCAGCTGACTAGTTTGCAGGCTGCACAGCTCGCTAACACGCAGGCCAGATGAATACAGTAGCTCGACTATCGCACGGTCGCGCAGACCTAGGGCGTAACTATCAGCAAAGTCAGGATTCAGAACGTGGAGGAGTGCGTCCATTTGCGACGGACTGAGGTAGTCGGGCAGGTGCTGATCCTTCTTGCGACGATCGACTAGTGCAGGCAGAGCTGTGACTTCGATGCCTTCACGTGCAAGGTATTTGTAGAAGCTATTGATGGCAGAAAGCCTGCGTTCGATGGAGTTTGGTGAAAGCGGTTCTGCAGCGCTACGCAAATCCGTGATGTAGCCAATCAGGTCTTCGCGCGTGACAGCTTCGAGCTGTGCTATCCCGCAGGACTGAGTCCAGGTCAGAAAATGCCCAATGTCACGCTGATAGGCTTCGAGCGTATGGGGTGAAACCCCTTGTTCGATATTGAGATAAGCTAAAAAGTCCTGTAGATACGCATCCATGCAGCCATTATAAATGAAGCCCTATGGCACCTTATATTTCACGATCCCAAGTTAAGTTCAAGGGCGCGGGCGAGCGGGGACGCTCGGGAAGTTAAATTCGTCATGAGTGACACAGGTGCTGACGCGGCACTCAGAGGTGACGATTAGATTGCGGGTCAAGCCCGCAATGACAGTAGTGTCGCGCTCGCAAGGGGTTGAACTTTGGGCGCTGTGCGCCCGTTTCTGGTCCTGGGGCGAAGCCCCAGGTGCAAGGGGTTTAAGGGCGACAATTTAGAAGGGCGTCCTGGTGTGGACGCCCTCCGCAAGATTTTAAAGTACTTCTGATAAGGGGGTGTAGTCGAGGCCGTGTTCTGTGGCCACGGATTCGTAGACAACCTTGCCTTCGATGACGTTTGCACCCAGTGCCAGGGCCGCATCGTCTTTCAGGGCCTGCTTCCAACCCTTGTTGGCGATGGCCAGGCCATAGCGCAGCGTCGCATTGTTCAGCGCGCGGGTCGAGGTATTGGGAACCGCGCCCGGCATGTTGGCAACACCGTAGTGCAGGATGCCGTCGACAAAGAAGGTAGGCTCAGAGTGCGTCGTGGGCTTAGAGGTTTCGATACAACCGCCCTGGTCGATGGCAACGTCCACAATCACTGAAGATGGCTTCATCAGCGACAGCATGTCACGGGTGACAAGCCACGGCGCACGCGCACCAGGAATGTAGATAGCACCAATGACGAGGTCAGCCTGAGGAAGGACTTCCAGCAGGTTACCGCGTGAAGAATAGAGCGTCGTGATTTTGTTCTCCCAGACATTGTCCAGGTAGCGCAGACGGTTCAGGTTAATGTCCATGATGGTGACGTGTGCACCCATGCCCTTTGCGATGTAGGCCGCACTGGTACCCACGACGCCGCCGCCCAGCACGATGACGTTGGCAGGTGCAACACCGGGAACGCCACCCAGCAGCACGCCACGCCCGCCTTGAGGCTTCTCAAGAAAATGTGCGCCGACCTGTGTCGCCATACGACCGGCGACCTCTGACATGGGGGCAAGCAGCGGCAGGCTACCGTCTGGTAGCTCGACCGTTTCATAGGCAATACAAACCGCGCCCGACTTGATAAGCCCCTTAGTCTGAGGCAGATCGGGGGCAAGGTGCAGGTAAGTGTAGAGGATCTGGCCTTCGCGCAGCATGTCGATTTCGACAGCCTGAGGCTCTTTGACCTTGATAATCATTTCAGCGCGCGCAAAGACTTCAGCCGCCGTGTCGACAATTTCACAGCCCGCAGCGACGTACTGCTCATCTGGAAAAGATGAGCCCAGCCCGGCACCCTTTTCAATCAGGACCGTGTGTCCATGTCCAACGTAGTCTGCCGCAGCACCAGGAGTGAGCCCAATACGGTACTCATTGTTCTTGATTTCGGCTGGTACACCAATAATCATGCAATCTCTCTTTCACTAGTCTTGCCCGCACGCGCGCGCAAGAAGCACCAAAACACGCACCACGAGTGTACATGACTCGCGCTGCGACTCTCCAAATCCACACACTCTACTTCGTTCAAAGGCTTGCAGGCGAGCTTCGTGCCTGCACAAAGCCCCTGCTTATGCTTCGTCTTTCAGGCTGCAAGCACTGCCACAGGTCGCCGCACTGGGACATCCCCCTACTAGATGAGCTGGCGGAGTCTGTCCATCACTGACCGGTCCTTGCTGGCTTCCGGCACAGCCGCCCATGGTTTCGACGGCAGCTACTGCTGTCGCCGCAGCTTCGCTGTCTTCGAGCGCCGTGGCGGCTTCTTCTTCTATGGTCATGACGGCCATCATGGCAGCTACAGCTCCAGCGGCCGCGGCCGCCTCGAAAAAGATAGGATCTTGGTCGTAGTCGCGCCCCATGGTTTTGACCTTCACACCCATGAGGGCTTCTGGGTCATAGAAGGGTTCATCCAGCTGTATGGCGACATGACCGACCTGATTGGGCAGTTCATTGATTTCGTGTTCTACCGTTTCTGACACAGGGCAGTTTTCATCTAGGTGCGGAATCGCAATGGTGGCTGGCGCCAGGGCGATGCGTGCCAGTGCCGTCAAGCTGTGATGGCTAATACCCAGATGGCGTTCGCGCTGGTCTGCCTGCGACATACGCAAGCAAGCGATGGCAGCACCGCCCAGGCTTGCAGCCGCGTTGATGGCTTCGCCCTGGGCTACTCCCCCATGCCCAAAGGGGGTTCCCGTGCCTGCAATACCAGGCCCCACTGCCGTGATGACCACGTCGCATCCGCCTACGTGGACGGCTGCTAAGAGTCCTGAATGCAGGTTGATGGCCTCGATTTCGCCACCGAAGGCCTGACCGGTTGAAACGGTAAGGTCGATAAGTCCTGCGTCGACGCTTTGCGCCAGGACCTTTGACAGCGGCAGGGCGAGGGAGGCTGCGTCATCCATGACATAGCCGACAATCAGCGACGGCATGGCTTTCTTGATGGCAGCTGCAACAAGCGGAACTTGCGAATGCAGTCCGCAACACACGACGGGCACGCCTTCCAGGCTGTCGCGGGTTTCCATGATTTTGTGGTACGGCGATTCTTGCGCCTCGACGCTTAGGACATTTAACTGATGGGGCGTGTAGCGCAGCTTCATCAGGTGGCCGGCGCTCTGGTCCATGGCATAGTCGACTTGCGGTTGCGCGCTGTTGTCGCCTGCTTCAACGGCGCCACGGTCAGAGGCAACCACAAAGTGCTTGCCGCCGGTTCCCAGATCAAGGTCGACAGCCGTTGTGTTCAGCAAGACGCGCTGCCCTGCGGCGATTTCTCCCACCAGGTCGGGGTAGCAAATGGCAAGGGCTTCGCCTTCGCGGCCGTCAACGCTGACGACCAGTTCACTGTAGTCCGCACGCTGCGAACCCTCCTGTTGTGACAGCTCGATGACTGTCCCCCAGATGAGTCTCAAAATATACCTGCCTCTTTCATATCGTGTTAGTGAGTTAGTGTGCTTGCGTCCTTGCAGCCTCGTGATTGATGGCCGCCACCGTCAACGAACTACTCGCTGCCCTGCTTATGCTTGACGGCAGCTTCAATGAAGCTCGCAAACACCGGTGAAGGCCTCGTGGCGCGGCTCTTGAACTCGGGGTGAGCCTGCGTACCAACAAACCAAGGGTGCACCTTGCGCGGCAGCTCGAGCATTTCGGGTACGTCGTCAGCCACCGAGGTCGCTGAAAAGACCAGGCCGGCGTCTTCCAGGTGCGTGATATATTCAGGATTAACGGCATAGCGGTGACGATGGCGCTCGCAGCCTTCCAGCTGATGATAGATTTCATGCGCAATCGTATTAGGCGCAATGGTAAAGTCCATGTTGCCCAGACGCATGGTGCCGCCGGTGAAGTCACTTTCCTCTTTGCCGGGCAGTGAGGTAATAACTGGGTACAGAGCATCCGGGTTGAACTCTGCTGAATTGGCGTCACTCATGCCGGCCACGTTACGGGCATATTCACACAGGGCCATTTGCATCCCCAGGCAAATGCCCAGGAAGGGAATCTTGTTTTCACGGGCAAATCCTGCGGCTGCCATCTTGCTTTCGACACCGCGTTCCCCAAAGCCACCGGGGACTATCACGCCGTCAAAGCCGGCAAGTGTTTCGCGCATCTCTTGCGGACTCAGCTTGCCTGCATCGACCCAGGTCAGGTCTATTAGGTGGTCATGCATGACGCCGGCGTGGCTTAAGGCCTCTGTTACAGAAAGATAGGCGTCGGGCAGCTGGACGTACTTGCCCACCAGTGCTATCTTGACCTTTTCAGTCAGACTGCGATCCTTTTCCAGATAGTTTGTCCAGGCGCTGATGTCGCTGTCGCGCAGGGCCATGCCAAAACGTTCCAGCACCTTTGAGTCAAAGCCCTGGGCCTGCAAAGCACCCGGTACCAGATACAGCGATTCGCTGTCTTGCGCGGTCAGTACCCGTTCTGGTTCAACGTCGCAAAACAGCGCGACCTTGTCGATCAAGTATTGTTCGATCGGGCGGTCACAGCGACAGACGATAAAGTTCGGGTGAATACCCTGACTGCGCAGCTCTTGTACGCTGTGCTGCGTGGGCTTAGTCTTCATTTCATGCGAGGCATCCAGCCAGGGCACCAGGGTCACGTGCACATAGCAGACATTTTCACGCCCCACATCGCGGCGCATCTGACGAATCGCCTCGATAAAGGGCAGCGACTCGATGTCACCCACCGTACCGCCGACCTCACAAATGACGAAATCTGCGCCGCTGTTAAAGGCAAGACGCTTGATGCGGTCCTTAACCTCATTGGTCAAGTGGGGAACGACCTGAATCGTGCCGCCAGAAAAGTCACCAGCACGTTCGCGCTGAATCAAATCGTAGTAGACCGAGCCCGCCGTCGCAGAAGAATCACGGGTCATCGCCTCATCGACAAAGCGCTCATAATGCCCCAGATCAAGGTCAGTCTCCGCCCCGTCTTCGGTCACGAAGACCTCGCCGTGTTGGTAGGGGCTCATCGTGCCCGGGTCGACGTTCAGATAGGGGTCCAGCTTTTGCATGGCCACGGTGTAGCCGCGCGATTTCAGCAGCAGGCCCAGCGAAGCCGCCGTGATGCCCTTGCCCAGCGACGACACAACGCCGCCCGTTACGAAGATATATTTGGTGTTTCGATCATTGTCTGCCGGACGGAAAGCGCCTGCCTGTGAACCCATACGATTTTCTTCTCCTGACTTGAGGCGCGCGGCCCCAAAATGTCGCACGCGGTGGCGCGATCTGCGGTGTCTCATACGGTACTTTAGTATAGCGAAAGTCGCGGGCTTTGCGAGCAACGATTTGAAAAACTTAGGGGGTCGAAAGGCTCTATAATAGATACATGCCTAAAAATGAACCTATACCCCACGGCGAGCTTTTGAACTATGAAGGCTCGGAGGCTGTTGAGGCCCTTGAAGAGGCGGAGGAGTCCGTCCAGCTGCTGTCAGCAGAAGACGATGCTGGTCGCAATGAGGGTGCTGGTGAAGGTGCTGGCGAAGGTGCTGGTGAAACAGGTACGGGGCTTGAGGGTGAGGCGCGGGTTGGTCGCAGCACGCTGATCATGACGCTTGCCACGACCCTGTCGCGCGTGACCGGCTTTGTGCGTGCCTGGGCTTTGGCGCTAGCGCTGGGTACGACGGCTGCCTCGAGCGCCTATCATGTGGCAAATAACGTCCCCAACATGATTTTCGAGCTGATTGCCGGCGGTGTCTTGTCGTCGCTCTTTATTCCGACTTTTATGAAAATCCGCAAAGAGCGCGGGGACGAGGCTGCCTGGCGTTTTGCGGGTAACCTGATGTCGCTTGTGGCCATAGCTCTGGGAACCATTGCTCTGGCTGGTATGCTCTTTCCGCGCCCCATTATGTGGACTCAGTACTTTTTGGCGGGCAGCGCGGGATACAGCGAAGAGCTGCTGAACCTTGCCAGTTTCTTTTTCCGCTTCTTTGCCATTCAGGCCGTGTTCTACGGTGTGGGTATGATCATTCAGGCCGTGTTAAATGCGCAGCGCAAGTATCTGTGGGCGTCACTAGGGCCAGTCTTTAACAATCTAATTGTCATCGGCTTTTTAGTATCTGCCTATCTGTTCATGGACTTGAACAGTGATACTACCTTGACGATTATTGCCCTGGGCACCTCCTTGGGTGTGCTGGTCATGTTTCTCATAATGATGCCGTCATTAAGGACAACAGGCTTTAAGCTGTACCTGGGCATAAACTTGAAAGATCCTGACCTGCGGGCGATGCTGAAGCTTGCCTTGCCCATGGTCTTTTATGTCATTTGTAACTTGATTGCTGTGTCGGTGCGTAATGCTGCGGCTGCAACGACGGGTACGGGCAGCCAGGCCGTGGTGCAGTTTGCCAGCATTTGGCAGTCCTTGCCTTATGGCATCATTGCCGTTTCGGTGGCGACCGCATTGTTTACAGAGCTTTCAAAGTCTGCGACCGAAAAGAATATGGAAGAGTTCAAAACGACCCTGGTGTCGGGCCTTCGCACCACGACCCTGTTGATGTTACCCGCGTCTGCGTTGCTCTTTGGTCTGGCAGCGTCTTTGATTTCCTTTTATGTCGCCGGAAACATGTCAGAAGCTGATGCCTATCCCATAATTTATGTCTTGCAGGTGTGGGCGGTCTCGCTGGTATTCTTCGCGGGCATGATGTATTTACTACGCGCTTTTTATTCCCTGCGAGATACCTGGACGCCGGCGATTGCGAACTTCTTTTTGACGATTATTCAGATAGCGGGTTACTTGCTGCTAACAGGCGCGGTCATCAAGTCTGATGCCTTTGGCGTGATAGGTATTCCCTTTGCTGACGGCATCTTTTTTGTACTGCTCTTTTTTGCTTTACTGCTGCTGCTGCGCCGCAAGATTGGACCTTTCGATATTCGGTCCTTTGCGGTGGTCTTTATTAAGATGGCCGTCGTATCGGTTCTACTGGGAGCCTTTACCTTCTACGGTTCGGCGCTTTTGGCTGAAGCCTTAGTAGCACTGGGCATCATGAACCCGGGCAGGTTGCTGTCGCTTGCGGTTGTGATTCTGATGGGCGTGACAGGGCTTGCCTTTACCGCATTAGCCGCACGTGTCTTAGGAATTGAAGAAATAAGCACTTTTGGCAAAGCCATAAGGCGTAGACTGAGCAGGAGCAAGGCGTAGATGAGTGAACAAGAAAAGAAGATGAGTGCGTCCACTGCTGCATGCCCCTTTGAGGAGCTGGAACGCCAGCGTGCTGTCATGCCCAATGAACCACTGGTGGTAGCACTGGTACCTGCCTACAACGAGGAAGCACGCATTGTGGCAACCATTAGGGCAATCTATGAGATTCCTGCCGTTAAGCGCGTTGTTGTCATCGATGATGGCAGCAAGGATGACACGGCGCAGCTGGCAGTCGATGCTGGTGCGCGCGTTATTCGGTCAACGCGTAATGTGGGTAAGGGACCTGCGTTAGAGCACGCCGCCAAGCAACACGAAGACGCAGACATTATCTTGCTGCTCGATGCGGATCTGGCTGATACGGCCGTGCAGGCAGCTGCCCTGCTGGAACCAGTTATGGCTGGTCAGGCTGATATGACGATTGCTCGTTTTCCCCGCACGAATGTGAAGGCGGGCTTTGGCCTCGTCAAAGGTCTTGCCCGCTGGGAAATTGGGCGTGCAGGTGGCAACGAGGATGATTTTCAGGCACCCCTGTCGGGTCAGCGTGCCTTGACGCGCAGCTGCCTTGACCACATCCGCCCCTTTGCCAAGGGCTATGGCGTTGAAGTCTCGCTGACCGTGCGCGCCCTGCGCGCCGGCTACCGTGTCATGGAGGTCGAGACTACGATGGGGCACGCTGCAACAGGGCGTAACCTGCGCGGCTTTATTCATCGTGGCAGACAGTTTCGTGACGTACTGGGCGCCGTCATCATGCTGAACCTGCGCAAATAGTTTATTGGGTAACGGAAATCAGGAAATAATCCCAAAATAGAGAAAAGAGTGTGCCCTTCGCCGTGGCACACTCTTTCCGCTCTTCAAATAAATCTAAAGGAGAACCAGCGCTGAGCAGAGAACAGGCAAACTCTGCGCTTAATTCAGAAGAGCTTTAAGGAGAGAGGCTTATCGCTTCTTCATGCTTCATATAATACACACAAATAAAGCTCCAGTCAACCACAAATTTTAGGTCTTTTTCATAGGAATTCCACAACTGAGTGAAAAAGCACTAAAAGACCCCGTCCTCATTTAGATAGAGGCCGCGGTGACCATGTAGTGGCGAGCGTCCCCTCGCCCGCAAGATCCCTCGCTACGCTCGGGACGCAGAGGGGGTGTTTTTGAACTTTGGGCGCAGTACGCCCGATACTGGTCCTAGAGCGCAGCCCTAGGTGCATGGGGTTAGAGGCCGGGGAGGCCTGGCATGCCGCCGCGTCCGCGACGTCCCTTTTTGCTCTTGCCTGACATGGCGCCCATTTGCTTCATCATTTTTTGTGCTTCGGCAAACTGTTTCATCAACCTGTTGACCTCAACAACCGTTGTGCCCGAGCCTTGTGCGATGCGCGCGCGGCGCGAGCCGTTCAGTAGCTTTGGGTTGTTGCGTTCTTTGGGCGTCATGGAAAAGATAATCGCCTCCATGCGGGTGATTTGCGAGTCGTCAAGTGCACCGTCTGGAATGCCCTTGGCGCCCCCGGGCAGCATTTTCATGATGGCACTGATGCCGCCCATCTTGCGCATTTGCTTGATGGATTTCAGGAAGTCATCAAAGGTGAACTGGCCTTTTTTCAGGCGTTCTTCATCCCAGTCTGCGATTTCAGCCTCGAGGTTGGTGTCCATGGCGGTTTCAATGAGGCTGACCACATCACCCATACCCAAGATACGCTTTGCCATGCGATCGGGATGAAACTCATCGAGCGAAGAGGGCTTTTCCCCCTCTGAAGCAAAGAGTATCGGCTTGCCCGTGACCTCGCGAATCGAAAGTGCTGCACCACCGCGGGCATCACCGTCGAGCTTTGACATAATAAGGCCGTCGAAGTCCAGCACCTTGGCAAATTCGCTGGTGACATTAACGGCGTCTTGACCAGTCATGGCGTCTACCACCATGAGGATCTGGTCAGGCTTGACGGCCTGCTTGATGGCCGTCGCCTCTTGCATCATCTCTTCGTCTACGTGCAGACGACCAGCCGTGTCGACGATGACGACGTTATACATTTGATCAATGGCGTGGCGCACGCCCGCTTCAGCCGTTGCGACAGCGTCCCCTGCCTCATCGCCCTGTCCGCGATAGACAGGAATCTGAAGCTCGCGCCCCAAGGCTTCAAGCTGGTCGATAGCAGCAGGGCGGTGTACGTCGCAGGCCACCATGAGGGGACGCTTGCCCTGTTTGCGCAGTCGCCAGGCAAGCTTTGCCGTCGCCGTCGTCTTACCAGAACCCTGCAGACCAACCATCATCAAGACATTAGGCGTGCGGTTTGAAAGCACCATGCGCGTGGGGTTTTGCCCCAAAAGCGCGGTCAGCTCTTCCAGTACAATTTTAACGACCATCTGACCAGGCGAAAGCGAGGCCATGACATCGGCGCCCACCGAGCGCTCGCGCACCCGTGCAATGAAGGTCTTGACGACCCTGAAGTTAACGTCTGCTTCAAGCAGGGCGAGGCGAATCTCGCGCATGGCTGAATCGACATCATCTTCTGACAGGCGACCCTTGCGGTTCAGGTTAGTAAAGACGTCTTGCAAGCGGCTGGCTAAACTATCAAACATAGGAAATAGTACCTCTCATGTTGTGTGTGAAAAACAGACTATACAGTCTAGCACTAGGGCGTGGACAAATTGCGGAGGACGCCCATTGATGGACGCCCTCCCCCACTAAACTACCTAAATTTTCTAAAGTGCTCTCAGTGGTCGCAATCAAGGAGAATGAGAAAAGAGGAAATCCTAGCGTAGTAAGACCTACGTGGATTTCCCCTTTTCGAAACTTCGACGCCGAGTGCGGGCGCTGAGTGTGCTTTAGCGGGTAGTGCCGGTTTTGAAATCAAAGTCCTGCAGCTTACCCTGGTTGTAAGCATCATAGGCTGCCAGATCAAAGAATCCGTGTCCTGACAGACCAAAGAGGATGGTGCAGTCGCGGCCTTCTTCTGCAGCGGCGCGCGCTTCCTGGACGGCAGCTGCTATCGCGTGGCTGCTTTCAGGGGCGGGCAGCATGGCCTCTGCGCGACTAAACATCAGCGCATACTTGAAGCAGTCGGTCTGGTAGACGGCCGTCGCCTCGATGTCACCTGAGTGAACCAGCGCTGACAGCAGCGGCGAGTCACCGTGGTAGCGCAGGCCACCGGCGTGGATTCCTGGGGGCACAAAGTCGTGACCTAGGGTGTACATCATCATCTGAGGCGTCATTTTGGCTTCGTCACCGTAGTCGTAGCGATATTCGCCGCCGGTCAGGGTCGGACAGCTCTTGGGCTCTGCGGCAAGCAGGCGTGCCTTTGATTTGCCGTCGAGGCGACGCTTGTAGTACGGGAAGGCAAGCCCTGAAAAGTTCGAGCCTCCACCGCAGCAGCCGATGACGATGTCGGGCTCGGCTTCCGCCAGTTCCATTTGCAAGATAGCCTCTTGCCCGATGAGAGTCTGGTGCAAGATGACGTGGTTCAAAACGCTTCCCAGTGAATAGTTTGTATCGGGATTCGTGGCGGCGATTTCGACCGCTTCAGAGATCGCAAGTCCCAGCGTACCTGGCGTGTCGGGGTCAGTTTCTAGCACCGCGCGACCGACATTAGTTAGGTTTGTAGGGCTGCGATGCACCTTTGCACCGTAGTTTTCCATAAAGATACGACGGTAGGGCTTTTGGTCGTAGCTGACACCAACCATGAAGACTTCGATGTCCATACCCAGCTGGCTGCCTGCCATCGACAGCGCACTACCCCACTGGCCGGCACCGGTTTCAGTGGTCAGCTTCGTGATACCCGCCTGCTTGTTGTAGTAGGCCTGCGGGATGGCGCTGTTCGCCTTATGCGAACCGCTGGCGTTGATGCCCTCATATTTGTAGTAAATCTTGACATTATCTGGCAGCCCCAGAGCCTGCTCGAACATGCGGGCACGGGTCAGCGGGCTGGGACGGAAGGTGCGGAGGATGTCCAGTACCGCACCAGGAATGTCGATGTAGCGTTCTTTGGTCATCTCTTGTTCGATCAGCGCGGGTGGGAAAATCGCTGCCAACTGTTCGGGACGTGCGGGTTCGCCGGCACCATCAAGGTAGGGCGGCATTTCAGGCATGTCTGCCTGAACGTTATACCAGGCTGTCGGCATATCTTTTTCTTCGAGTACAAAACGGGTTTTGTGTGTGTCGTTGCATGACATGGCTCTTCCTCCTTTTTCGTCTTACTCCTCTTCAGAAGCGCTGTGGAGGGAAAATTGAAAAACCCCCTACAGATGCTTCTGTAAGGGACGAGTAGTCTGTCTACCCGCGGTGCCACCCTTTTTGACGGTCCAGACCCCTTGCCTGGATGCCCACTTATGGTCTTACTGAGGTCTCAGAAGTCCATTCGCCTTTTCTCGCTTTACCCGATTCCCAGCATCACGGGCTCTCTTTAGTTGCGCTGAAAAGAATACTAATCTTCGTCGCTGACCTTTCTTGAAAAGTATTCTACTTCATAAATTGCACACAGAGCAAGGGGTTTTCGATAAAAGGTGATAAGTCTGCATTCATGCAGGGAAGATCCTTCGGCTCGCTTACGCTCACTCAGGATGATTTTCTCTGCATTAAGCAGAGAAAATCACTTGTGATACGGGTGGTTGGATGAGATAGTAAAAGCTCGATATATTTGTTCTGCCAGCATAACGCGCACCATATTGTGGGGCCAGGTCTGGGGACCTAATGAAAGAGCCTCATTAACCTGTGCCATTACGGCTGGTGAGATACCATGCGAGCCACCTATGACGAAGACGAGCTTTGACACACCGCTTAGTTTGAGCTGATCAATGTGCTGTGCGAGCTCTTCGCTGCTACGCTGCTTGCCGCTGGCGTCAAGGGCAACAACCTGACCGTCAGGACCTTTCAGCGAAGAGAGACGGGCAAGAATGGACTCCCCCTCCGCCGCTTTTATCTGGTCTGCTGTGCCAAAACTGGCGGCTTTGTCTGGTAGCTCGATGATGTCGACTTTGGCAAAGGAGGAGAGACGCTGCAGGTATTCTGACAGCGCCTCCTTCCAGTATTTTTCTTTTAATTTACCGACGGCAATAATGGTGATTTTCATGTCAACACTATCTGAATAAGGTCAAACCCGAGACCCCGCGTCGGAGCGCGGGGTGACAAGGTGTGGCGATTATGGTGATTTTCACGGCGTGCTTAGGGGTTAGTGGGTGGGTGCTGGGGTGGGAGCTGCTGCTGGGGTGGCTGTTGTTCTTGTAGACGATTCATAAAGTCATCCGATGCAAGCACGGCTTCGAGCACGCGGTTTTCACCGCTGCGATAGACTTCGACTTCGACGCGGTCGCCCACGCGATGCGAGCGAATGGCGCTAAAGACGTCTTCTGAACTGGCAACCTGATGGTTTCCGATGCGCAGGATGTAGTCCCCTACCTGCAGGCCGGCAACGTCAGCAGGCGAGCCTCCAACGACTGAATTGATGACCACACCGCGGTCGATGGGCAGACCAAAGGCCTGGGCGACCTCTGGTGTGATGGTCTGCGAACCAATCCCGAGGAAGGCATGTGAGGCGTGTCCGGTCTCGATAAGCTGGTTAGTGACATGCACGACCGTATCGACAGGAATCGCAAATCCAACACCGTTTGAGGCACCTGACAGCGAGTTAATAAGCGAATTGATGCCTATCAGACGTCCTTCTTTGTCGACCAGAGCCCCACCGCTGTTACCAGGATTGATGGCAGCATCGGTTTGAATCAAGTCAACGTAGGCCGTCAGGGTTGTTTGCGTGGCAACAACATTGTTGCGCCCGAGGCCTGAAATGATGCCGGCAGAGACCGACTGCTCGTGTCCAAAGGGTGAACCGATGGCCATGACGTACTGCCCTTCAAGCAAGTTGCTTGATGAGCCAATCGTGATGGCAGGTAGATCAGCCGGAGCGTCTATTTTCAGCACGGCGAGGTCAGTTGAAGGGTCGGCACCTATCAATACAGCATCAAAGGGTTGCCCACCGGCGTTCACGGTAATGTTAGTCAGGCTTTCGATGACATGATTATTGGTGACAATGTACCCTTCGGGGCTGATGATGACACCGGCGCCAGCACTTTGGGCAGGCGACATACCGCCCATGCCCATGTCCATGCTGCCTGATACACTGACAACAGAAGGCAAAACCTTGCGTGCGACCTGCACGGAAAGCTCGTTTTCAGACGGATTGGTCACGTCTTCTGGAATGGCAATAGTCGCCGTGGGGCTTGATTCGGCAGAATCATCGCCCGTCACACCTGGCAGAGTAATGGTGGCGGTCTGGCTGCGGTCCCACAGCCCGATTTGCGTGCTCAGAAGTGCGCCTGCCCCGCCAAAGAAGAGGAGGAGTCCCAGTACGATCAGCGCAATGCGACCGCTGCGTTTTTTGCGCTTCTGGTCGGGAGCCGTGGCGGCAGGGCTTGCAGCGTAGGCGAAATCTGCAGCTGTCGGTGCTCCATGAGGCAGGTTTTGCTGCACGCCCGTGTTAGGGTCATAGGCCTGCGTCAGATGAGCCTGTTGCTGCGTCTGCTGTAGCGGTGTTTGTGCTGCAGGCATCTGCGGTGCCTGTGACATGGGCTGCTGCATGGGCTGCTGTGCTGGCTGCTGCGCTGGCTGAAGTAGTGGCTGCTGTGCTGGCTGCTGTTGGTAGAAAGCTGCCTGCGGGTCAACAACGGCCGGTGTAGCTGTTGCACCAGGTGTAGCAGGTGCTGGCTGAGACGCAGCTGTAGTTGTAGCTGTTGCTGGGTGAAGCGGCGCCTCTGCTTGAGTAAGCGGCGGAGCCTGTGGTGGCACTGCTGTGTGCAGGTCTGGATGCGTGGGTTGCTCCGCCGGACGTTGCGGAGGCTGGCTGTAATCTTTCATGTGTTTTCTCCTTGTAGTTCTTGAGCATAGGAAACAGGGACGAAGAGTTGCGCTCGCAGGTGCTGCGGCGCAGGATTTCAAACAGTGTCTTCTAGTTTAGCGCGATTGCGCCAGGCATGCCACAGGATGGCGGCGCCGACGATGACCATGGGTAGCGACAAAAGCATGCCCATGGTGAGCCAATTACCCAGCAGAAAGCCGAGTTGGCTGTCGGGCTCGCGGAAGTTTTCGGCGAAGATGCGCACGATGCCGTAGAGCACCAGGAAGGTTCCGGCGATGGTGCCGGGGACGGGCGGGCGACCCTTGCGGGCATAAACAATGGCTATCGTCAGCAGGACGGCAAACATGAGGACCCCTTGTAGCAGGCCCTCGTAGAGCTGCGAAGGGTGGCGGGCAAGGTCACCTGCAGCTGCCGCGGGAAAGACCACGCCCCAACTGACGTCGGTGACGCGCCCCCAGAGCTCGCCGTTGATGTAGTTTGACAGACGGCCAAAGGCAAGGCCGATGGGGGTGCCGATCAGCACCAGATCACCCAAGCGCAACAAGGGCATTTTGATGAGGCGTGCAGCGATGTAGGCACCAATAATGGCGCCAATCAGGCCGCCGTGAAAGGACATGCCCGATATGCCGCCGTCCCAAAAGGCAATGATTTGCAGCGGATTTGCCAGAAAGTAAGCTGGCTGGTAAAACAGCACAAAGCCGACTCGTGAACCGATGATGACACCCAGTGACAGGCTGATGAGCACCGTCAGAAGGTCATCAAAACTAAGGCTGAGCTTCCATTTTTTGGCAAAGTGCCAGGCGAGGGCGGTGGCTGCCAGGAAGCCTGCTAGGTAGCTGAGGCCGTACCAACGCGCGGCAAAAGGGCCTATGGTGAAGGCCACGGGGTCAGTTGCCTGAAGGGCTTGGAGGAATTCAGCCATTATTTATCGATGGGTTGCGGGTCGTTGATTGCGGGCTGTGTGCCGCGGGCCGTGTGCTGCGTGCCGCGGACAAAAGCTCGCACCGACTAGCGCGTCTCTTCGTTGACGCGGGACAGGAAGTCATCGACGGAATCGATTTTTTCAAGTTCGCGTGCAAAGAACTCCAGCTGATTACCCTCGATAGGAGTCAGCTCGCGGTCTGACAGCTCTTCGAGGTCTGCGGCAGCACAACCGCCGCAGTGGGCGCCGTCGTCGCCAAAGTCGAAGCTCTCATTAAACATGTCCATCGAACCGCCCAGCGTGCCAACCAGATCCGAAAAGTTCAACTTGCCGTCATGCATGGCGACATTGAGCTCTTCAGCCAGCTGCTGAACCAGTCCTGGAGGAAGCAGCGGCGACATCGAAGTGATGCGCACCAGTTCTCCGCATTTGGGGCAACGAACTGAAATCTCAGTCTTGCCCTCTTCGTGAACAATCATATCTTCGACGGCATCAAAGCCCGCCTGAACTTGCCCATCGTTAGGGCATTGAAATCCTATTTGTCCAAAAAGCATGTAATCATACCTCTCAATATATAAAATGACGATTCTCTATTATAACGCAGGGCTATGACTAGAATGTGGAGCTTGCTTTACCAGAGGAAGGCGGTTCTACGAGCATACTGAGCCAGAAGAGGCACGCCGTGCTGTGCGGATTCTGGTGGAGGAGTAAGGGATGCCAGCTTCATCTGATTCCAGTTCTGCGACCGTCACCTTGATGTCAGGCAGGAGCTCTGCCATCTGTGCCGGTCCCGTATCTGCACCCTTGCCGCAGCGGAAGTTCTCTCCCACCATGATTTCGCGCGTCTGCACGAGAGCCGGCAAAGTCAGGGTCAGAAAGTCTGCTGCACTTTGTTGGCCGAGCTTCTGATTGAAGGGCAAGACGATGACCTGGTCGATTCCGCAGTTTTTGATGGCTGCGACTTTATCGTCGAGTGTCATGAGGGGTGCCGGTGCGTGGCTGGGGCGCATAACCTCTTTGGGATGTAAGTCAAAGGTAAGGGCAGTGGCAAGGAGGCCTTGTTCGTGTGCGCGAGCAACGACGGCACGCAGCAGTGCCTGGTGGCCTTCGTGCACGCCGTCAAAGACGCCGATAGTAAGGACCGAGGGTCCAACGCGGGTTCCTGCAACCGATGCGGCGTTTAGGCGTTGCGCTGGCATTGAGTGCAGGAGTTCATCTCGCGAGATGAAGAAATCCGCCAGAGCATTGGGGTCCTGCTTGAGGTGCTGCTCGATTTCTTCAAGGGTGTGGGCATCTGCGACCCAGAAATCGCCTGATGTCGTGCGGCACAGCTCGCTTAAGTGCGCATGGGTACCGGCGGCGCGTCCGATGTCGCGAGCAAGCGCGCGGATGTAGGTACCTTTTGACACCGTAAAGTCGACGACCCAAGAGACTTCCTCGATTGATATGAGGGTTGCGGAGGTGACGACGATGGGGCGGGCTGGAATGTTGAGCGGGGTGCCCTTGCGCGCCTCGCGGTGTGCGATCTTACCGCCCTGTTTGAGGGCAGAAAAATCGGGGGGAATCTGGTCAGACTCCCCCAGAAAAGAGTCGAGGAGCTCTTGCGCGTAGACAGGGTCGAGCACTTTTTCAGGTATGGGTGAGGTTTCGAGCAGGTCGCCCTGGGCGTCGTCGGTCGTCGTCGAGCTGCCAAACTGAATGCGGGCGCGGTAGCTTTTGTGCTCGCTGGTGAAGTCTGCCGAGAGCTTGGTCGCAGGACCTATGAGCATAATCATGAGGCCCGAGGCGTCGGGGTCAAGGGTGCCGGCATGCCCGATGCGACGCTCGCCGGTCAGGGTGCGCAGCTTGCCCACCAGGTCGTGGCTGGTCCAGCCGGTGGGTTTGTCTAGCAGCAGCACACCGGACAAGGCCGTGGCACCGCGACGCGAGCGAGCTTGGCGCGCTTTGTTGCGGGCTGCGCCTGGTTCCGACACGCATGACCCTTCGCTGCGCTCAGGGTGGTGATGGGGGTGCGCGGTGGCACCGCCTTTAGATGATGAGGGTCTGGTCGCTTGCATCTTCGTCTGCTTCGACCAGCTTCCATTCGCGATCGGTCTCTTGAGCTTCGAGGTCTGCGCTATCAGTTGCAAAATGGGGCAAATGAGGCAGCAGGGCATCGAGGATTTGTTCGATGCTCGCGGCTTTGTCAGGCCAGGTGATGCCTGCTGCAGGACGATGTCCCCCGCCGCCAAAGGCACGGGCAGCAGCAGATACGTCGAAACGACCGTCACTGCGCAGTGATACGCGCGGACCTTTTGAAGACTCGGTTATAAAGACAGCTGCGTCCGTGTCGCGCACTGAGCGTATCAGATCAATCAAGTTTTCAGTGTAGTCGATGGGTACGCCGAACTCGTGGAGGTCTGCGTCCGACAGATAGGAGTGAATGACAGCCCCGCCGTTGAGCAGCTTTGCCCGTGAGAGCACACGACCCTCGAGGTGGAGTGCTGCCAGCGGCTTTTGACTGTAGAGCTTCAGCGCTGCGTCTGCTGGCACGGCTCCTGCGTCTATCATTTCGCTGACGTGGGCAAAGGTCGTCTTGGTGGTGTTTGAAAACTGGAAGCTACCAGTGTCTGACAGGGTTGCCACATAGCAGGCCGTGGCGATGTCGGCATTAAGCTGCCAGCCTAATTGGCAGAGAAGCGACCAGACCAGCTCCCCCGTTGCGGCTGACGTGATGTCAGCAAAGCGTAGGTCAGCGTAGCTTTCTGGCAGGGGTGGGTGGTGATCGATAATCAGTGACTGCGTGGCTTCTTGCAGCAGCGGCAGGGCTTCAGCCATGCGCTTTGGGTCTGGGGTGTCGAGGGCTATGAAGAAATCAGCCTGGTAGTCTTGAGCCAGCTCTTCTGGCGTCGTGAAGTCGTCAACGCCTGCCATCCACAGATAGGGTGCAGGCGGGGTTGCATTGTCTGCCAGCAGCGGACGCGCATCGATGTCACGCAGGCGCAGGGCGGCCACCAGTGCCAGCACCGAGCCCATCGAGTCACCGTCGGGACGTGTATGACCACAGACCAATACCTGCGCGCGGGCAGGTATTGACTGCAGGACGTCTACTAATTCTTCACGTGTAATATCCATTGTGATTCCTCAAGTGCTAGGTCGTGCTAACGGGCGCGCGGGGACGCGCGCCCCTACAAAGGTCAAGATCAAGGTCAAACCCGAGACCCCGGCTCGGGGCCGGGGTGACGAAGCGAATGTGTTTATGTCTCGCCCTACATTTCAGGTATGGTCGTGCTCCGCTGGTTTTTACTCGTCGTCTTCTGCAGCGAAAGCTTCGCGACGCTCATCAGCGCTTGCCAGGATGTCTGCAATGCGCTGACCTTCGTCCAAGGCTTCGTCGATGTGGAAGTTGATCTCTGGCGTGTTGCGCCAACCGACGGCCTTGCCCAGAAGCGAGCGAATACGGCCCTTGGCTGATTCGAGACCTGCCATCATGTCATCGTAGCGGGCGGGGTCGTTGCTGACAAAGATGTGTGCGATTGATTTGTCAGGGCTGACCTCGACGCCGGTGACGGTCGTCATGAAGATGCGTGGGTCGCTGATTTCTCTTTCGATGATCAGGGCTACGGCTGCGCGTGCAGCCTCGTCATTTTTTCTGCTAAAGTTTTGGCGTGCCATGGGGGGTCCCCTTTCTAGCCTTTTCGGGCTACTTCGATGATGCGGTATCCTTCGATAATGTCTTGTTGTTTCAGGTCTTGGAAGCCTTCGATGCCCACACCGCATTCATAGCCGGCGCGTACCGATTTGACATCTTCTTTGAACCTGCGCAGTGAGCCCATGACGCCTTCGAAAATGACGGTCGAGTCGCGCACAATGCGGACCTTGTCGTCGCGATTGATTTCGCCTTCGAGGACGTAGGAACCTGCGATAACGCCCATTTTGGGTACACGGAACAGTTCGCGGACCTCGATGCGGGCGGTGTCTTCTTCAATGAACTCTGGTGCCAGCATGCCGACGCGTGCTGCGTTAATTTCTTCAATCGCCTGGTAGATAACGCGGTACAGGCGAACGTCGATTTTCTCTTCAGCGGCAAGCGTTTTGGCGCCGGGCGTGGGGCGTACGTTAAAACCAATGACGATCGCTGATGACACGGCTGCCAGCTGGATGTCGGTTTCGGTGATACCACCAACGGCCGAGTGTACGATGTTGATGCGGACTTCGGTCTGGTCGATTTTTTCCAGCGCGTCGCGCAGGGCTTCGATTGAGCCTTGTACGTCTGCTTTGACCACCAGGTTCAGGTCCTTGATCTCACCTGCTTCAATAGCACTGAAGAGGTCGTCCAGTGAGACATGTTTGTGGGTCGATTCCTGTTGACGCAGGCGCAACTTCATGGCGCGTGATTCTGCCAGGGCGCGGGCACTGCGTTCGTCTTCAAAGACTAGGAACTCGTCACCGGCGCTGGGCACCTCTTGCAGACCCAGGATTTCAACCGGTTCTGAAGGGCCAGCCGTTTTAACCTTGCTGCCGTCTGGTGCCATCAGGGCACGTACGCGACCAAAGGCCGTTCCTGCAACCAGGGCATCTGACCCGCGCAGGGTACCACGCTGAACCAGCACGGTTGCAACCGGTCCGCGACCCTTGTCGAGTTTTGCCTCGATGACGGTACCAAAGGCCTGCGTATTAGGATTAGCCTTCAGTTCCAGCATATCTGCCTGAATCAACAGCATTTCCAGCAGGTCATCGATACCGATGCGCTTTTTGGCGCTGATGTTGACAAAGATATTGGTGCCACCCCAGTCTTCAGGGACGACTTCGTATTCAGTCAGCATTTGGCGGACGCGATCAGGGTTTGCGCCGTCTTTGTCGATCTTGTTGACGGCAACGACGATGGGCACACCTGCAGCCTTTGCGTGGCTAATAGCCTCGATAGTCTGAGGCATGACGCCGTCGTCAGCTGCAACCACCAAGATGACGATGTCAGTAATATTGGCACCACGGGCACGCATGGCGGTAAAGGCCTCGTGACCAGGGGTGTCGATAAAGGTGATCTTGCGACCATTTTTCTGCACGACACTTGCACCAATGTGCTGGGTGATGCCACCGGCTTCGGTGTCAACAATACCCGTTTCGCGAATGGCGTCGAGCAGCGAGGTTTTACCGTGGTCAACGTGACCCATAACCGTAACTACCGGGCTGCGTGTCTCGAGATCTTCAGGCTTGTCTTCGTCAAAGGTCCAGGTCATTTCGTCTTCTGGTCTTTGAATCGTAACCTTGCGCTCGAGGTCGTCAGCCAGCAAGTCAATCAGTTCATTGCTGATGGGTTCTGTAACTGTGAGCGGAGTACCCAGCATAAAGAGAGTTTTGATCAGGTCATTTGCAGGAACCTCGAGGGCTTCTGCGAATTCACCCAGACTTAGGCCTTCCGTAACGGTAATAGCCTTGCCGCCAGCAGGTAGCGAAGTTTCATCGCTACCGGCCTCTGACGCATCGCGAATCAGCTCGTCTTCGGCACTGGCCTTACCCTTTTTCTTCTTTTTCTTTGCGCGACGAGACTCGCCACCAGCACTTGCTGCTTCAACTTCAGCGCGCATTTCAGCGAGAACCTTTTCTTTCTGCAGCTTTTCAGCTTGAATCGCCATTTCCTTATAGCGCTGGGCTTCCTCGGCTTCCTTGCGTGCGGCTTTTTCGCGTTCGAGCCTGTCGTGTTCTGCAGCGATGGCCGCCTCAAGGTTGGTGCGCTTCGTCTGCTTAGGCGCAGGCTTTGCGGCTGGGGCAGCAGGGACTGCAGGGGCTGGTGCAGCTTTCGCGGGTGCAGCAGGAGCGGGTGCGGAAGCTGGAGCTGCAGCAGGTGCAGCTTCCGCTTCAACAGCGGTCGTCTCCTCAGCTGCAGGCTTTGCTGCAACAGGCGCAGGCGCAGGTGCACCTCCACCAACGGCAGCAACCGCAGCAACGGCAGCATTAATGGCACCAGCACCAGGCAGGGGTATCTTTGCAGCCTCTGCTTCAGCGGCGGCAGCTGCGCGTGCCTGCTCTTCCAAAGCAGCACGTTCTGCCTCGCGAGCCTCACGTTCAGCCTCACGCTGCAAACGGGCCGCCTCTTCAACCTTGCGGCGCTCTTCTTCTTCTGCCTTTGCAGCAGCTTCTGCTGCCTCACGCTCTGCGGCCTCTGCAGCTTCTGCGGCTTCACGCTCTGCTGCAACCTCAGCCTGACGTTGCGCAATCAGCGGAGCCAACTGCATACGCACGATGTCCACATAGGCATCCACAAGGCTCGATGACGGAGTCTTCGCCGGAATTCCCAGCTTCTGGATCTCCTCCAACAGCTCCTTGCTCTGCATGCCAAACTCTTTCGCGAGCTCGTGTATTTTCACGCTTGCCAAGTGCAATCACTCCCTAGTTCTTCTCTAAAAATAACGCTACGTCTGCACGTAGGCGGTTAACGACATCTTCGTCTTGCGCGGATTTCGGGGCGCGCAATCCCCGCGCCAAAGCGCCGGTCTTTACTGCTTTTTCAAAGCATTGCGTGGAGGAGTGCGTCCATACTCCCCTACCGGGACTCTTTTTGCTTGCATCGAAGCTGACCTGTCCGTCGCGGAGCACAAAACGCAAGAGCTCCTCTCGCGCTGCAGTTTTGCGACAGCCTGCACAGCTTCGCTCCGACACTTAGCTTTCCTCAAGGTCTGCGTGTACGCCGCAGTACAGCGATCCGGGACGGGCGTGGTTGCGACACCTGACGCCGTCCTTTGTGGTGGCAGCACATATGAGGTCTACCTGGTCGAGGTTTTCCATCGACACGACGGGCAGGACCAGACCTGCAGCCTCAGCCATTTCGACACTCTTGATGTCGATGCGCCATCCGGTCAGCTGTGCTGCCAGACGGGCGTTTTGACCTTCTTTACCAATGGCCAGCGACAGCTGATCATTGGGAACGATGACGTTTGCCGTGTGTGAGGCTTCGTCGATCATGACGCGGTCAACCTTTGCAGGTGACAGGGCATTTGCCACAAAGACCTGAGGGTTTTCATCCCAGGCAATGATGTCAATGCGCTCGCCACGCAGGTCAGTTACGACGTTGCGCACGCGGCTACCACCTGGTCCAACACAGGCACCTACGGGGTCAAGGCCGGGCTCGCGGCTTGCAACCGCAACCTTAGAGCGCACGCCTGCTTCGCGGACAATGGACTTGAACTCGACGATGCCGTCATAGACTTCAGGCACTTCGACTTCAAAGAGGCGCTTAATAAGACCGGGATGCTTGCGAGACACGATGATGGGTGATTCGTTAGCGCGCTGTACGCGGCGCACGTCAACGATGTAGACCTTCACGCGTTCGTTAAAGCGGTAGTGCTCACTAGCTGGGGCTTCACTTGCAGGCAGTTCTGCTTCGAGGTCATCGCCCAGCTTGATAATCGTAAACTTGCGGTTTGACTGCTGGACAGGACCTGAAACCATTTCACCGATGCGTCCCACGAAGTCTTCAAAGATGCGCTCGCGACGAGCATCGCGCACCATTTCATTGATGACGTTTTTCGCTTGATGAGCAGCGATACGTGAAACCTCAGGAGGAGTAACGTCCTTCTCCTCATATTCGCGCACTTCACCCTCTTCGGGTTCGGTATCAGGGTCAAAATCGCCCAAAGGAATCATTTCATAGACATAGATGGCACCTGTTTCGCGGTCAAGCATGACCTTTGCAGGGTTTTCCAGCTTGAGCACGCGCTCATAGACGGGTGCTAGGTTTTGTTCGAGTTTATCGAGCAGCTCATATTCATCGATGCCATGGGTACTGGCGATCTCTTTGAATGCTGCCATAAGTCCAACGCTTGTAGTCATGTGCCCAGATCCTTTCCTCGTGCTATTCAGTTTTAGCGCGCTTGCTTCGACCACCGGGGCTTGAAACCTCCAGGGTGTAGCGCGTTGTTATCGCTTCGTCCAGGGTGCTGCCCAGCCATTTGTTGGCTGCAGCGAGGGCATCAATCGTGATGCCGCCTTCTACATCTTCAGCTGTGTCAAGGTAGACAATGACGATGGGATTATTGGCCTGACCCTTGACCTCGACGTCTATGAGCTCAAGACCTTCAGACTGCGCCTGGTCCACCAGGATGTCATAGAGTTCCTGCGAACGCTGTTCTTTATTCATGGACGCACTCCTCAATCATCATCGTTTTATCATTACTGCCGTCGTTACTATGTCGTCACAACGGTCATCGCTACATGTGAAAAGAAGCGGGTCACAGACCCACTTCCTCTGAAAGCATAATCACGTTAAACACAGCTCGTTCGAGCTATAAGATGATAGCACAAATGGCTTAGGCGATAAAGAGGAAATACTGCGCGGTGGCGAGGCCTGCAGCATAGACGACGCTGAGGCTGGTCCAGGTGATGGCGCGCGCATTGGTGCTGACAAACCAGCATTTCATCATTTGTCCTGAAGATATGAGCAGGAAAAGAATCGATGGCATGACGGTGAAGACAAAAAGCATGCCGATTTGGGTCTCGGTGCCAAATCCTGCGAGGAAATTGGTTGCTGGTGAGAGGACAAACCAGCCCACGATGGCAATAATGAGCAGCAGGGCTGCCGACCAGATTATTTTCAGTGCGAGATGCATGGCTACCAAGCTACCATAGTCAGCTGCTTTCAGCTGCTTTTGTTGGAGGCTTGCTGCCTGGGTCAAAGAAAAACCACAAATTGAGGGCGGATTTGAAAATTCGATGCATTTTTAACCCCCTAGGGGGCTTGTTGAGCAGTGCTAAGAACCCTACACTTTATCCAAGTAAAGTGAATGCTCGAGGGGATCGCCACACCATCTAGGTAAGACAAACGAGAAAAGACGAGCAAAAAGGGGAAGAATTCATGTTGAAATCAAAGAGGAGCTTGCTGTCAAAGGGTATGCTAGCGGCTGTTGTTGCCGCAGTGCTTGCGCTGGGACTTTTTGCGCTGATGGGCTGTGGTGGCGCAGGCGAGAGTGCAGCTGATGAGTCTGCAGCTGCGGCTGTCGATGAGCCCACTACTACGCGCACCATTACGGACGTCGTGGGGCGCGAGGTCGAAATACCTGCCAGTCCCGAAAACATTATTGCCATTGGCGTTGGGGGTCCGCGCATGGCCGCCTATCTTGACGTCATGGACCTGCTGGTGGGAGCTGAAGACAGCGACATCGATGAAGTTGTCGTCTTGCGCGACTACAATCCCGTCTGGCATGACTGGCTGGCGACCTTGCCTAGCGTGGGGCAGGGCGGCGGCAGCGGTAACAACAATGCCTACCCCGAAGAAATCATTAAGTTGGCGCCTGACGTCATCATTGCCGGCTTTGACCTTGAAGCCGCTGATGAACTCCAGGCGCAGACCAACATTCCCGTCGTGTCGATTCGCCACAACACGGGGCTTGCCACCGATTCACAGCTTGAGGCTCTGCGGGTCTTTGCTGAGGTCGTGGGCGCACAGGATCGCTACGATGAGCTGACAGCCTTTATTGCTGACATGAAGGCAGACCTCGACGCGCGCACCGCAGACATTCCTGATGCAGACAAGCCCAGCGTTTATGCAGGCGCGGTGACCTGGAACGGGCGTCGCGGTTTTGCCGGCACTTACGCAGACTTTGGACCTTTGGTGGCCGTTCACGCTGACAATGTAGCTGACCAGTCGGGCATGGACGGCTTTTTCGAGGCAGACTTCGAGGCCATTGTGGTCTGGGATCCCGATGTGATTTTCTTAGACCCCGGCAACATGGACCTAGTCAATGCAGAATATGCGGCAAATCCTGACTATTTTAGCTCGCTGCGGGCGGTTCGTGATGGACGCGTCTACACCATGCCCGCCTTTAACTTTGCGGGCACCAACCTGACCTATGCCTTTATCAATGCCTATTTTGCGGGCATTACCTTGTACCCCGAGGCCTTTGCTGACATCACTATCGAGGACAAAGCAGCAGACATCCTGACCATGTTTTTGGGCGAAGACACTTCTGCTGTCATGGCAGATGGTGGCCTCTTCTATGGACCGCTGACCATTGGCCAGTAATAGCTATCACAAAGAGCACGACCACCGTAGTGACAGCCGTCACGGGCTTGACCACAGTCATACCCATGAACATGACCACTACGGTGATTACCGCCGCTATATAGCGCGCAAGTGGGTCTTTTTGTTTGTGCTGCTTGCGCTGCTGGCTGCCGTCATTGTGGTATCTGCCAGTGTTGGGTCATCAGGGATATCTGTGCTTGAAGTTGCCCGCGCGCTGGTCGGTGGCGGAGAGGAGACCAGCCGCACCATCGTGTGGAACGTGCGCGTGCCCCAGATAGCAACAGGCATTGCGGTGGGCATTGCCCTTGCCATGGCAGGGGCTGTCATGCAAAACGTGCTGCGAAACCCGCTGGCTTCGGCCTCGACCCTGGGAATTGCCCAGGGTGCGTCATTTGGTGCGGCGGTAGCGATTGTCTTCTTTCAAGCAGGCGTGCAGCTGGGTGCTGCCAGTGCCGTTACGCACACTATCACCAGCCCCTACCTGGTGGTCATCTTTGCCTTTTTGGGCGGCATTGCGACGACGGCTATAATCTTGCTACTGTCGCGGGTGGCAGGCGTGAGCCCGACCTCGTTGATACTGGCAGGTGTGGCGCTGTCTGCCCTCTTTACGGCATCGACGGCACTGATTCAGTATTTTGCTGACGATGTGCGCATTGCAAGTATCGTGCACTGGACCTTTGGTAGCCTCAGCCGTGCCGGCTGGACAGAGATTGCCATCATTTTTGCCTTTAACGCCATTGCTTTTGTGTACTTTACCTACAACCGCTGGAACTACAATGCGCTTGAAAGCGGGACCGCCACGGCAAAGAGCCTCGGGGTCAACGTCGATAGCTTGATACTGGTGGGCATGGTGGTAAGTACGCTCATTTCAGCGGTCGCCATCGCCTTTGTGGGGACCATTAACTTCATAGGTCTTATCGCCCCCCATATTGTGCGACGCTTCATCGGAAATGACTATCGATTCTTGATACCAGCATCAGCACTGATGGGTGCCGTCATCATACTGGTCGCAGATATTGCTTCGCGCACTATTGCCTCGCCGGCGCTGCTTCCCATTGGTGCTTTGACCTCCTTTATGGGGGCGCCGTTGTTTTTGTACCTGATTATTCGCCAGGGCAAACAGGGTCAAGCATGAGCAGGTGTTGTGCATGAGCTGCCTGAAGCCGACAGCAGAAAACCCCATGATTTCGGTGCGCGGAATCAGTCATGCCTACGGAGATAAGCAGGTCTTGCGCGGTGTGAGCTTTGATGCCCAGGCAGGCGAAGTTGTCGCCATTTTGGGCAACAATGGCGCTGGCAAAAGCACGCTCATTACCTGCATTAATAAGATTCGTAGCCCAAAGTCTGGCAGCGTCGTTGTCGCCGGTCAGGACTTCTATGAGATGTCACGCATCGAGCGTGCTCGCCATATGTCCTACGTCGCCCAGAAAAGCGAGGCTCACCAGATAACGGTCTTCGATGCGATACTGCTGGGTCGCAAGCCCTATATTAAATGGGGTCTGGGGCCTGAAGACATCGACAAATGCAATGCCGTCATTGAACACATGGGGCTTGAAGACTTCAAGCTGCGTATGATAGACGAGCTATCAGGTGGCGAGCTACAAAAAGTCATGTTGGCACGTGCCCTCGTGCAAGAACCGCAAGTCCTGCTGCTGGATGAGCCTACCAGCAACCTCGACCCTAAAAACCAACACGCCGTGCTGTCTTTTGTTCATGACATCGCGCGTTCTCACAACATAACGGTGCTGGTCGTTTTGCACGACGTCAGCCACGCACTGCGTTACTGCGATAAGTTCCTGATGCTGCAAGGCGGGCAGGTCTATAGCTATGGTGACGCGAGCAGCGTAACCGAACAGGCGATTTTCGACATCTACGGGGTGGAGTCGAGTATTGTCGACATACATGGTCGCAAAGTCGTCGTCGTTAACTAGCACCCCTCAGAGGTTTGCAGCTTTTGCTATGATGGGTATCTGCAAAAGAGGGGAAACAGCATGTGTGATAGCGCTCAACAACATAGTCATGGTCCTGATGGACATACTCACTCGCATACGCAAACAAAAGCGGTTTTGAACCGTCTGTCGAAGGCCATCGGCCATCTGACCAGCGTGCGCAAAATGGTTGAAGATGGGCGCGACTGTTCCGAGGTGCTGATTCAACTAGCGGCTGTGCGCAGCGCGATCAACAGCACCAGCGAAGTGATTCTCAAAGACCACCTGGATCACTGCATCATCGATGCCGTGAACAGCGGCGACAAAAAGGCGCTTGACGAACTGAACCGCGCCATCGAACTCCTTTTGAAGTAACCCCGACCCTTTAAAGGTTGGCGGAGTGCATCCAATCCTTTCGCATCGTACTGGTCACAGTGCTTAAGTTGACCAGGTGCAATTGGTCTGCTAACCTAGTTTTGTTAAGCTGACCAGCTTGACATGGTCAAAGGAGTCAGATATGCAGATGCAAGTCAATATTCTCGAGGCAAAGACTCAGCTCTCTTCACTCATTGCTCGTGCCGTGCAGGGTGACGAAATCGTAATCGCAAAGAGGGGCAAGCCTGTTGCAAAGCTCACAGCGATAGAGGCGCCAGCAAAGCGCGTTCTGGGTTTTCTCGACATGCCGTCCATCCCAGATTCAGCCTTTGACCCCATGACTGAAGAAGAGCTCAAAGAGGCAGGCCTCGCATGAAACTTCTGCTTGATACGCACGCCTTTTTGTGGTCGATGGCTTCCGTCAATCGCCTCAGCCAGACAGCAGAAGAGGCAATTGTTGACCTGGCAAACGAACTCTACGTTTCATCCATTTCCTTCTATGAGATTACCTACAAGATTAGAATAGGAAAAATGCCTGACATCAAGGTCTCTTCAAGCAAGCCTCACGACTTTCTGTTGAGGTTGGGCGCACATGAGCTGCCCGTCAGCTCGCTTCACGCGGCAGGCGCTGGAAGCATGGAGTGGAATCATGCTGACCCCTTTGACCGCATACTTGCAGCCCAGGCACTGTGTGACGACCTGCATCTTGTCACCATCGACAAAGAATTCTCTTCACTACCTGATTTGAAAACTATCTGGTAACACAAAGCTAGCGATTAGATTCCGTGTCGGAGCCCGCAATGACAAAGGTCAAGAGCGAGATCCTGAATCAAGTTCAGGATGACATGATTATAAGTCTACCTACTGCGTCATGCTGAACTTGATTCAGCATCTTTTGCTTGAGTTTGACCTTCGGGTGTTATGCGCCCGTTTTAGGTCCTGGGGCGTAAGCCGCAGGTGCATGGAGCTAGAGTTGGTGGAGGGTGTCCATGAGATTTTGCAGCGCCTGGCCACGATGGCTCATTGCGTTTTTTTCCTGCATGCTCAGTTGCGCCATCGTGCGATCGGGGGTCGTGGCAGGGATGAACAGTGGGTCGTAGCCAAAGCCTGCCTCCCCTGCTGCTTCAAATCCAATGGAGCCTTCGCAGGCACCGGTGGCGGTGATGGTATGGGGTGCGTCAGGCAGCAAGTTGTCGAGTCCTACCAGGACAAGGGTCGACAGAAAGCGTGCGCTGCGCTGACCTTCGGGGACAGCTGCCAGCTCGTCGAGCAGTCTCGCATTGTTGCGAGCGTCATCGCCCTCTACCCCACCAAAGGATGATGAATAGACACCTGGTGCACCGTCAAGCGCGTCTACGGCAAGACCTGAATCATCTGCAAGCGTTGGCAAACCCAGCGCCTCAAAGCCGGCGCGCGCTTTTATCATGGCATTAGCCTCGAAGCTGTCGCCGTCCTCTACGGGAGATGTCCAATCAGGCAGGAGGTCAAAAATGGCACGAAAAGTATAGTCGAGGCCTGCACCTTGCGCAGTGGCCTGTATTTCTGCGAGCTTACCTTTATTGCCGGTTGCTACTACAATCATGGGGGTCATAAATGACATAAGTCTTCCTTTTTCTCGAAAGCGTCTAGACGGCACCAAAGCGCCGTTTCGTGATGCTCGCGTAACAGACTCGTACGCGTCGCATCCCAATACGACACTTATGCACTCGTCTATACGCTTTTTCGTTAATTGGTGGCCAAAGCTTCTTTTTGTAGGGCAAGCAGTTCTGCGAGTCCTGCTTGGGCGGCGTCGAGCATCGTGTTCAGTTGCGGGCGGCTAAAGGCCAGCTGCTCACCCGTCCCTTGGATTTCGATAAAGCGACCCTTGTCGTCACCGATGACATTCATGTCAACCTCTGCGCGAGAATCCTCGTTGTAGTCAAGGTCTGTCAGCACCAGTCCATCAACCATGCCAACTGAAATCGCAGCGACCTGCCCTAATAGTGGGTCACCTTGAATTTTGCCCGCTTCACGCCACTGGGCAAGCGCATCAACCAGCGCAATATAGGCGCCCGTGATGGCCATGCAGCGTGTTGAGCCATCAGCCTGAATGACGTCACAGTCAAGCGTAATGGTGATTTCACCCAAAGCCTCAAGGTCAACCACCGTGCGCAGGGCACGGGCGATAAGGCGCTCAATCTCGAGCGTACGACCCTTTGCACCCTTGCGCTCACGACGGTTTCTACTGTGAGTCGAAGCGGGCAGCAGTGAATATTCTGCCGTAACCCAGCCTTTCTTTTTGCCGACCAGCCATCCGGGGACGTGCTCTTCGATACTGGCGGCACAAAGGATCTCTGTTCCACCTGCCTTTATGAGGCATGAGCCTGCTGCGTGGTGTAGGTAATCACGCTGTATCTCTATGGTGCGCAGGGCGTTTTCTGCACGCTGGTTTGAGCGGTTAATCATGGACGTACTCCTCCGTAGTGTTGTAGCTGTTATATTCTAGCGATTTTAGTGAAAGCTTTCAGACAGGCTGATGTCTGTCAGCTCCGCAAGCTCGAGATGCTCGACGCGACCAACGCTTGCCAGATCCGCGCCAAAAATCTGCGAGCCCCGCAGGTCGAAGTCGACCAGGTCTGTGCCCGTGGTCAAAAAGCGGTGCTGGGGCTGAGCGTCAAGGGCTGCGCGCAAATCGAGCTCGTCAAGGGTCTCTTTGAGCTGACGGGCCACGTGAGCCTCGCCCGAAACAATTTTCAGCTGGTCGCCTGCGACGCTGCGCAGGGTATCTGCCAGCACCGGGTAGTGCGTGCAGCCCAGCAGGAGCGTATCGGGCTCTTGTTCCAGGACAGGCCTGACGTAGCTTTCGACCAGGTGATAGTAGTCGCCGCGCTTTTGGGCGAGCTGGGTCATCTCAAGGGCGGTCGCTGCCTCGACGATGGTTGTCAGTTCTGGGGTGATATGGCCGCTGACCTGCAGCTGGGGGTCGATGCCTGCAAGGGCTTGCGCGTGGGCGGCGGCGTCAATGGTCAGTGCGGTGCCAATGACGGCGATGCGTCCGGTCGCTGTAGAGCTGGCAGCGACCTGAGCGCCAGCATCAATGACGCCAATGACGGGCACATCAAAGTGCTGCTTTGCCAGATCGAGCGCGACAGCTGATGCTGTATTGCAGGCAATGACGACGGCTTTTACTTTTTGCGCGCTAAGGTAGCTTGCGATTTGGTGAACGAAGACTTGGATGCTGCGCGCGTCGCGCGGTCCGTAGGGGCATCTGGCTTGATCGCCCACGTAGAGCTGCGATTCATGAGGCATGAGCTGGGCGATTTCACGGGCGACGGTCAGCCCGCCTAAACCTGAATCAAATATGCCAATTGCTGATGTCTTCATAGCTATCAGTATAGCTCACATCACAAAAATAAGAGCGCTCCAGGTGTTCAGAATCAAGGAAAATCACCGGTACTTTGAGCTAAGCGTACTGAAGCTATGCGTGCGAAAAGGTGAGGTGATTTGACACCGAGTCTGGGCGCCTGGTGTGCTCTTAGAGGAGTTCGCCGTACTTTTTGATGAAAGCACCCTTCACCACCTGCACCAGGGCAAAATACAGCACGCACATCACGACCAGGAAGACGAAAAAGCCTGCTGGCAGCCCGACAAAGCCGATGCGCTCGCCCAAAGGCGTGTAGGGCAAGACAGTACCAATGACCAGACCCAGCGTCGTCATGCCAATGACTGGCCAGGAGGCGCGTGACTGCAGGAAGGGTAGCTTTGGCGTACGTAAGGCGTGAATTACCAGGGTCTGCGTCCACAGCGATGCTACAAACCAGGCCGCGTGGAACAGTGCGATAAAGCCAATCTGTGCCGCCGGATCCAGAGAGAAAAACGAGCCCCCAAAGACCGCTGGACCAAACCAGAAGAACATAACAAAGAAGGTCGCAATGTCAAAAATCGAGCTGGTAGGTCCCAGCCAGACCATGAAACGCTGGACAGAGCTCGCATCCCAACCGCGGGGCTTGCGCAGGAACTCTTCATCCACATTATCCCAGGGCATGGCCGTACAGCTAATGTCATAAATCAGGTTCAGCACCAGAATTTGCAGGGGCAACATAGGCAGGAAGGGCAGGAAAGCCGCAGCAGCCAGCACGCTAAACATATTGCCCAGGTTAGAGGACACGGTCATTTTGATGTACTTAATGGTGTTACCGTATACCTTACGACCCTCGATGACACCTTTTTCAAGCACCATGAGGTCTTTTTCAAGCAAAATAATGTTGGCAGACTCTTTGGCAATATCCACGGCAGTGTCCACCGAAATGCCGACATCAGATTCCTTCATGGCAGCGGCATCGTTTATGCCGTCCCCCAGAAAACCGACGGTATTACCAATGCGGCGGAGTGCGCCCACAATACGCACTTTCTGCGCTGGTGACAGCTTTGCAAAAACGTCGATGTCCATGACGACGGCGTCGAGTTGCTCGTCAGACATGTTTTCGAGATCTGTTCCCAAAAGCATGCCGCCTTTACCGCTGGAATCGTCGACCTTGATGCCCACATCGCGACAGACCTTGCGGGTCACCGCGTCATTGTCGCCGGTCAGGACTTTGACGTCGACGCCGTATTCATGCAAGACTTCGATGGCTGCACGCGCACTGTCCTTGGGCGGGTCCAGGAAGGCCAGGTAGCCTATCAGTACCATGTCTGCTTCGGTGTTGACGCAGAATTCGCCCACTGCAGGCAGGTCATGAGTTCTTTGGGAGATGCCCAGCACCCGCATGCCTTCGGCATTGTAGCGGTTGACGGTCTCGAGGATGTCTTTTGCGAGCACCGGCGTCAGAGGCTCGATACGTCCATCGATTTCGACGTATTTTGACACCAGAAGCATTTCTTCGATGGCACCTTTGGTGATCATTTGACGCTTGCCGCTGTGGTCTTCGACCACAACACTCATGCGGCGGCGGCTAAAGTCAAAGGGGATCTCGTCTACTTTTTGGTAGCGTTCTCGCAGGTCACTGAGGTCGTGGTCGTCTCCATGCTTGATAATCGCGCGGTCAAGCAGATTTCTAAAGCCCGTTTGAAAGTAGCTATTCAAAAATCCGTGGCGCAGGACACGCTTGTCTTCTTCTCCGCGCACATTCAGCGAATACTCAAGGATGATGCGGTCTTCGGTCAAAGTACCTGTCTTATCAGTGCACAGCACATTCATGCTGCCAAAGTTTTGAATCGAATTCAGGTTTTTGACAATGACACGCTTTTTCGACATGGCGACCGCGCCCTTTGCCAAATTGGCAGACACGATCATGGGCAGCATCTCTGGCGTGAGCCCAACGGCAACCGCCAGCGCAAAGAGGAAGGCCTGGGTCCAATCGCCCTTGGTAAAGCCGGTCAATACTAATACAATCGGCACCATAATTAGCATGAAGCGAATTAGCACCCAGGATACCGAGTTCACACCCTTTTCAAACGAAGTCTGCACCTCTTTGCCCTGCACCGCAGCCGCTACTTGGCCAAAATAGGTGTCGCGCCCGACCGCAAGGACAAGAGCTGTCGCAGAACCCGAAATAACATTCGAGCCCATGAAGACTAGGTTATCGCTATCCAGCGGATTTTCGCTTATCCCTGTGTATTCAGCACCGAATTTTTCGACCGGTTCTGATTCACCGGTCAGCGAGGATTCGCTGATAAAGAGGTCTTTTGCCTTGAGGATGCGCATGTCACCTGGCACAATGTCGCCTGCAGCTAACTTGACGATGTCTCCAACGACTATCTCATCAACGGGGACTTCGCTGTCATGCGAGTTGCGTACACAGTCAATGGTCGTTTCGACCATTTCTGCCAGGGCCTCAGCCGCCTTGCCGCTGCGTGATTCTTGCACAAAACGCAGCAGACCACTGACGGTCACCATGGTCGTGATAATGATGACGGCTGTCAGGTCCTGTTCATCTGCAGCAGCAAAAACATAGTCGGTAAAAAAGGATACGATGGCCAGCACAAAGAGCACAATCGTAAAGGGATTAACAAAGGCTTCAAAGAGCTGCTTCAGGACGGTCAGACGCTCGGTGTGAGCAATGACATTAGCACCATAGCGTTCGCGGCTGGTTTGGACGGCCTCGTCATCATGACCATCATAGGCGGCAACATTGTACTGCACAAAGAGCTCATGTTCGGCAGATTTAGCGCCCGCCATGAGCCGACGCTGCGCCTCTGGTCGGTTGTCGATTCCGTTGGCGAGACCATCAGGCGCTGACTTCAGTCGAAGGAGTTGTTTGATGAAGGTCAGCATTATGAGGCCTGCGCATTCATCCTAGTAGGGCAGCACTTCTGCCAGAAGCCACACGACGGCGAGCGCCACAAACACGGATGGCAGCATGTTGCCGATGCGTAGCTTTACGCCGGTTGCCAGGTTCAGGCCGATGCCTGCAATGAGCGCACCGCCGACCGCTTCGATGCCGGTGATGGCAATCAGGGGGATAACGTCGCCGATGCTAAAGGCGAAAAGTGCGAGGGTGCCCTGCATTATCGCCAAAGGAATAATCGAAAACAACACGCCAATACCCAGGGTCGAGGCAAAGAAAATCGAAATCGTGCCATCAAGCAGCGCTTTGACAAAGAGCGTATCGGGGTTGCCCAGGCCGTCTTGAATCGAACCTAGGATCGCCATCGCGCCAACGCAGTAGACCAGGGATGCGGTAATGAAGCCCTGGACGAATTTGCGCTCTTCCCTACTGGATTTAGCCTTGACTTCGTGGACGGCGCGGTCCATCGAGTCGCCAATGCCCGCGTCAGGTGGTGGCTTGATAATGTTTTCGCGCTCGCCGGCGCGACCGCCGTCTGTGACGCGCTTTTGCAGCACCTTGCCCATGGCTTTCAGGCGGGTCTCGAGCGCCATAGCCTCGCCTATCAAGGTGCCGATAATCAGGCAGACGCAGAAAATGACAATCGCAAAACGACCCAGAACGCCGGGCTGATCGCTCAGAACCCCCAGCGCATTGACCGAGCTCATGACACCCAGCACGATGACCGCCAGACCCTGCACCTGAATGATGCCCGTGCGGACGCGTTCTTTGACCAGGCGACCAACAGCCAGACCTATCAGTGAGCCAACAATAATGGCCATTATGTTAACCAATACGCCTAGACCCGGAATATGCACCTTACGCTCCCCTCTTTGGCCGCACCCGATTGTGTGTAGCTTGAATGCCAATACTTCATTATTTCACATTTTCAACACATGTGGATTACAAGTGAAGAAATAACCAGCTATTTTAGCGAATACTTTCCATACATAACAAGGGGCGGAGTGCGTCCATACACCATCGCCATTGCGCGCCCAGTGCCTTTCACCCTCGTCATTGCGCGCGCCGACGCGCAATCTAATTGCTGGCAAAATTTTGATTGCAATCGTCCCCATATCATTCACCGTAACGCACTAAACAGCACTCTGCTTACAATTAGACTGCGGGTCAAGCCCGCAGTGACGTGAATATGCTTCTGCCCTTACCCGAGCAGGGATTGGAGCTGCGCGATATGCTTGCTGGTGGCGCGCTTCAAAGCAGGGAGGTTGGAGGCAGCTTTGAGGGCTGCGCCGAAGCTAGCATTTGCGGCAAAGAGCTCGCGTTCGAACTTGCGGGTAGCATCCGACTTGCTGGGTAATGCATCAGCGCTGCCCGTGGTGCTAGGGTCTGGCAAGGAGCCACCACTCTTGAAGCTGCCATCTTCAATGGATCGCGCAATAGTCGCAACCTCGCGATTTGGTTTTGCACCCAGCTCACTGAGCCGCTTGCGACTTATGCGGACTTCGCCGTCGATGATTTTGCGCTTAGCCTCCTTTGAGGTTTTACCAATGGCCGTGATTCCGTCGGCGACTTTTTCTGCGCGGACAACAGTCGACTTTGCAAGACCATGTTGCCCCCCGACTATACTTGCTGTTGATCCTGCCTCAGAATTAATCAAATGTTCATTTTGAACATTTGATTCTTTTGAGCCCACAATGACGTCCGCATCGGCACTTGCCTCAATCTTTTTGCGCCCAGCACCAGCGCGCTGACCCCCACGTATCTTCTTCGCGGCACCGTATTGCAGTCCAAGAAAATAGGTAAACTGCAAGGGCGAAAGGTTGCGCCGTGCGATTTGAGTGGTAATAATCCAAACGATGACGTCTTCACGGGTGGGGAATTCCAGCTCGACCGTCTTGAAGGGCAGTCCGTGTTTCATCGCAAAGCCATAGCGGTTGTGACCATCTATCAAGATGTCGTGCCCCTTCCACAACACCAGGGCGTCACGGATACCATGCTCTAAGACACTGGCCTCAAGAGCTGCAGAGGACTCTTCGTCAAGGCGCGGCAACAAGAACTTGAACTCCTCGTCGATGACGATCTTTGGGGCAATGAAATCTTCAGCAAGAACATTGGTCGCCAGATGGGCGCGAGAAGGAGCAGACATGGGACAACCTCACAATCTGTCGGAGGCGGTCCAATCGAATCGATACCCTCGATTATACGCTATGAGGATTTGTACCTGCCTTCCCCTGCTGGAGGAGTACGCCCATACTCAATCATCATTGCGCGCCCCAACCCGCAACGCTCTCCCAGCCACGTCATTGCGCGCCCCGACGCGCAATCTAATTGTCAGCAATGTGTCGCTTATGACCGTCACAATGTCATCCACCGTTACGCATTAAACAGCAGCTTGCTTACGATTAAACTGCGGGTCGGAGCCCGCAGTGACGATGCAGCAACTCCCTGCCCGTTGCGAAGCAACGGATACAGGTCCTGTGCCCTTGGGCACAGGTGCATGGGGCTTGCGGGCAAAGGTCAAATACGAGATGCCGCATCGAGTGCGCAAGCACAGAAAGCTGTCAACCGCTGTCACACTGGGATCTTTCGACTACGCGCTGGCGCGCTTCGCTCAAGATGACGGGGGTGCTACAGCGCTGTTGGTTTTGACCTTCGGGTGCAGTGCGCCCGCTACTGGTCCTGTTGTGCCGCTAGGCACAGGTGCATGGGGTTAAGTGCGGCTTAAGGTCAAATACGAGATGCCGGCTCAGGGGCCGGCATGACAAGGGTTGAAATAATAATGGACGCACTCCCCCAGCCCAAAAGCTTGGCTCAAAAAAACTTGTTAGCTTGAGAGGGAAATCAGATCGGTAACGAAGTTTTCTTTTGTGGAATAGATTCTTTTGATGTCGATGTGTTCCGCGTTCACCTCATAGACAGCGAGGTAGCGCCTCTCCCAAACAACAAGCCCGCGGTAGGGCAGTTTCATTCCATACTTTGCCCCTATTAAAAAGCCTATTTCTGGCTGGTCTTCGAGAATTAAGATGCCCCTCATAATGCTGTCAAGGTAGGAATCGACCTCATCGCTTTGCGCGCCGTTTGCCGCATAGAACTCCATGATGCGCAACACGTCGCGTCGCGCAGGCTCAGAGTAGCGAATCCTCATGAAGCAAGACCCAGCTCGCTACGCAATTCATCATGTGAGTACCATGTGCCGCCTGCCATCATCTCATCGTCAACCGCCTTCATATCTGAAAGAAAGCGGAGCATTGAAGTCATGTATTGCCAGGCCTCGACGTCAACAACGGCATATTTCGAATGGCCATTTTTGGTCAAGATAACTTCGTTGCCTCGGTCGATTTCCGAAAGCACTTCGTTGTAGTTGGTAAGTGCAGATACTGGTTTTGATACAAGCATGGCTTCCTCCTTTGAACTGATACTTATTGTAATAGGAGTGCTGTGCATATGCAATTATTTTTAGAAGAATTGTTCTAAAGCGGCAGTGACGGTGCTGCAGCACCCTGCCCACTGCCCTTGCTTTTGACCTTTTCGGGCGCAGTGCGCCCGTCACTGATCCTGTGCCCTTAGGCACAGGTGCATGGGGTAAAAGGTATATTCAATTCCCGAGCGCAGTGTTTTCCCGTAATGTTGAGGCCTTTTGCGAGGGATCTTGCGTGTGCCAACAAAGGGCGCATTTCGGTGCTTGCCACCCAAAGATCCCTCGTTACAAGACTTCAGTACACGAACCATCTTGCACTCGGGAAGGAGGGAATTACATGCTTGCACTACCCTTTGAATGCGTGCGGGTGAGGGCGGTGGTGCTGGCGATAATGGTCAGTAGCGCAAGCAGCATCAGCAGGCCATTGAAGGCAAAGAGCACGTCGCCTGTGGCAGGTCCCGTAACAGGTGTACCGGGTGCTCCCGGTGTCTCGCTACCTGGAGGTGGCGTCAAAGGCGGCTGCGAAACCACTTCGGGCGCATAGTTGTTTTGCACCACCAGAGTCACTTGCCCCTGCGGATTTGGCACGAGGCTCGTCGTAAAGGGTAGCGACGGATTCGCCGTCAAATCAAAGCCGGGGATTTGTGCATTGCGCTCGGTTATAGTCCAGTTACCCGGCGTGAAGTTAGTAAAGACAATACCGGTAGGGTCAGTAGCTGTCGCCAGGTCGTAAGTAAACTCGCGCTGGAAGGGATCGGTCACAACCAGCTGAAAATCTGTTAGATACTGATTCACCGTAGCAGATGTCACACCAGAGAACTCTTTCACAATATTCAAGGTATAAGGCACCGTCTGCAGCGGATAGTTCACGACCGATACAAAATCAGAAACACGCTGAACACTCTGACCAGATACCAACACGGGACTTAACTGTGTGTTCAAGCTGCTGGTGTCAGCAGGGGTCACCTGTTGGCTCATCGTAAAGAAGGTATAGGGCGTGTTGTAGTAATAACCGGTCGGGGCTGACTGCTCGACCAGCAAGTAGAGGTAGCGATAGCTGGAGGTTATACTGCCATTGCTGAAGGTCGCAACACCACCAGCATCGGTGGTTTGGACGACCTCCCCCGGTGGAACAGAAGCATCTGAAGGTAGCTGGGCGAAGTTAAAGCTCGTCCCGCCTGTGCCCGTGAGCGTCAGGTCTGTCGCAAGGCCACCCGGCGGCGTGTTGCCCGCGCTGAGGTCGGTGACATAAAGGCTGAACTGCGCTCCCATCAGGTTGTTGCCGACGCTGTCGGTTTTGAAGAGGCGCAGATCCTGGCGGCCCGCGCCGACGCCGACATGGGTGCCACCGACGACGTACTGGTTGTCGCCTGCGCTGTCGCTGACGCCCATGACGGTAATGGCATTGCTAATCGCGCCTGTCTGGCCAACGGGCAGGTCAACGAGCGCCCAGTAGCTAATCTGAACGGGCGTCTGGTTGGGCACGACAAAGTCAATCTGACCGGCGTATCCGGCAGGCACTTGTGCGGCCGGCACAACCGTCGCGCTGTAAGCTGCACCAGTGTTGAAGGTCAGTGGGTTGGGGGCGGGTATCCAGGTGCCGTCCCAGACCCCGGGGCTTGTTTCTGTCTGAGTCTCCATGGTGATGGTGTCGGTGAAAATCTGAAGGTTTCTGAAAAGATCAACCGCAGACACCAGCGCGGGCGCATTACCGGCGCTGTCAGTAAAGACATAGCCGCCTGAAGGGTTAATGACAATCGTCACCAGCACGCGGTCTGACCCGGGCGGGTCTGCAAGCATGGTCTTTTCAAGCACCTGCGGGCTGTAGCTGGTCACCGCCCCGTTGCTAAAGCTGCTGGGGTTAGCCGTTGTAGGTGGCGTGCCTGCATCGGTAAAGATTTCAGCTGTATTGGTCAGGCTATCTTGCTGCGCCCCTAGGTAGGCGGGCAGGATTTCAAGCTGATAATGTGCGGTCATGACGCTGCGGTTCACAAACCAGTTGGCGGGGGCAGGGGTCGCCGTAGGAGTTCCGCCCGGTAGGGGTCCTGTCAGCTGATACCAGTCCGTGGCGGCAAAGTCTGCCGTCAGCGTGTTGCCAGATACGGTAACGTCAGAACTGGGTGCATAGTAGTTGGTGCCGACCTGTACATAGAAAGTATCGGGAACATAGCTCATGCGCGGGTCAAAGGTGTCAACGTATTGGGGAGCAGAGCCTGCCTCCATCAGTGTGACCGCCGCGTTGCTTTGGGCATAGTTGCCGTACAGGGAAGCTGTGTAGGCAAAGACCGCCGGGTTGGGGGTACCTGCGACCGACTTGAAGATGGGCCAGATGTCGTCAGTGTTTACGCCGCCGACGATGTTACCAGGGATGCCCGGACCTTGCTGTCCGTCGAACTCTGGCTGGCCGCCCAAGATGGGATTGGTGTCAGTCGAGTTCACCAGATAGGCCGCGTTTTCGAGAATGTTATTGGGCGAAGACTGCATGATAGCAGCACTAGCCGCATCTATAGGTACCCGGTAGCTAACCGTTACTGCGGTTGCAGTGTCGACAGGCCACAGAGCCACCTCTGGAGAGCTGACCGTGCCTTGAGCCGTCAGGGGCGAGGTATCCTGTCCAAAGAAGATGCGCCATGAGTTTCCGTAGAGGTCAAGGGGCGCCGTATTAAGTAGAGTAGGATCAGTAGGACTGTAGGTCACATTGACACTGGCAGGATCTGGCACGTTGGGAACATTGTGTACGGTGCCGTCAGATAAGAAGACTGCCAGCGTGTCATAAAGGTAGATCTGCTGACCTTCCAGCCCGGCAGGTATCGTAAAGCTGACCGTGTAGTCTACATAGTAACCCGTCGTGGCGTTACCCAGAAGTCCGCTGGTGAGCTTTGTCATGGGAATCATACCAGCATTGACGGTTACCTGTGCTGTGGTGTCTTCGGTCGAGCCCGCTACATCAATGCTAGCGTCATTGGTGTACATGACACCGGGAATCCCCACGATGGGGGCGGTAATAGTGACGGGCAACGTGATGACCACCGAATAGATGGCTCCGTAGCTTGAACTGTCATCGGGCAAGGTAAAAGTAAAACCTTCGGGGGGACCTGCATCGAGGGTAAAGGTGCCACCCATGTTTGTTGCGTTACCCGTGGCTATTTCCACATTGCCGAGCCCGAGGTAGGTAATGCCGATTTGCGTCAAGTCAGTAGAAATGGTCTGCCCTTCACTGAGCGTATCAGTGATGACACCAACAGCACCCACGGCGTTGAGCTGCTGCGAATAGCCGTCGCCAGCTGTAATTGTCCAATTGACCGTCGTTGAAGGTGCTCCAGAATAGCTGCCTGTCTTAGTGATGGACAAACTGCGATTTACCGGCGTTTGCGTCGAGCTCGACGCCGAAGGCAGTGCTTGTGAGGGCGAGGTATCGGCATCATTGCCACCCATGGTCGCCGTATTATCGACGGTAAAGCTGTAGTTGGCATCGGTATCACCGGCCAGAGCCTGCCCAGGGCCGTTATTATTATTGACCACATCGGGCAGGTTCAGGGTGTAGGTGATGGTCAGCGTCTGGTCTTGGTTCAGAACCAGCGGATTGCCTGAACCATCAACAAAGGCATTGTAAGTAATTTCAGAAGTAGCAGAATTAATGGTCGGGCTGAAACTGGTTGCGGTTCCGCCCGCGACCTCATAGCTAAAGTTAGAAAAGGCATTCGTGGGCGCATTGCTCATCGTTGTACCCGTGACGCTCGAGGTCGTCAGCGTGGGCAGATCGTCGAGGCTAATGCCGTCAATGTTGCCACCCAAAGCCGTCAAGGCAATCGTATAGTTGATTTGCTGGTTTGTCTGGTCATAGGTCGCAGACTTGACCGTCGACAGCGTCGGTGGGGGCTCGACGGGAGGCACGATGCTGACGGTCACACCATTGCCAAAGTCAAGGCTGTTGCCCGCACCAGCAGTTAGGACTGCGGTAACCTCAAAGGTAATGTTGACGTCTTGGTAGAAGTCAATAAAGTTCTGATTTAATGCAATGGGGCGCCCATTAAGGTCGAGCGTGCCAAAGCTCATAGTGACAAGGCCCGCCGTAGAAACACTGTAGGTACCAATGACGGGGTAGCTGGGCGCATTACCCACCAGATCGACTGGTCCGATGGCCGCAGGAATATTCAAGTAGGATGGCAGTTGATAGGTCAGATTGCCACTGCCATCGTATTGCAGCTGCAAGTTGGGGGTTTCGGCAAAAGACACCAGGAACTGGTAAGACTGACCAATGAAGGTGGGCGTCGTCGACGTGATAGGGTTACCATTCATGTCCTGCATGGCAACCGCAGTGATGAAGTCCGCGAGGTTCGAGCTATAGGTAATCGCAAAGGGGGCGACGATGTCGCTAGCAGGCGCAAAGGGTGATTCGGGTGGGATAACTTGAAAAGCACCACTTCCAGCTACTTCATTGCTGGACGGTGCTTCGCTGCCATCACTATCAAGGCTGGGGGATGCTGGACGCACTCCCCCGCTGTCGTTGTCAACAGCACCCGCATCGTCCACGCCTGGAGCCTCGGTGCCAGGCGCGGTCTGAGTAGCTTCTGTCGCAGCCGTTGTCGCCGCGTAGTTGTCAAGCGCTGCAAAGCCGACCAGCAACGGCAGGACGCACAAAAGCGCGCAGATTGATAGAACGATTTTCTTTTGCGACAGAGGTGACCGGGCACCTCTACGAGTGTTATTCATGTGCATTCCCCCACTAAACAGATAGATACTTTATTGTATATCGAAAGTGACTTAGAAGTGTGAAATCTGTGAACATTTACGCAGCTACGAGGCATCGGTTGAATGCCTGTTACTTGTTTGTACCCATGAGCATGTCATGTCTGAGGGCAGGAGTATAATCGAAAGCATCGATACTTTTGGGCCGCCTCCGATAGATTGTGAGGTAGCTCCATGTCTGGTCGAACTCCCCCTAGAGGAAAGTCTCTTGCTGAGAGCGAAAAGCGCATTGAAGGTCAGCTCTTTGGCGACTTGAAAGAGATGATTGAGGAAAGTCGGTCGCGAACGGCAGCTGCAGTTAACGCAGAAATTACCTTGCTTTACTGGCATGTGGGGACGCGGATAAACCGTGAGATACTGGCGAATGCCCGCGCAGAGTACGGCAAAGAGGTCGTGGAGGGCACCTCGAAATTCTTGACCCAAATCTACGGCCGCGGATGGAGTCCTCAGCAGCTTTGGCAGTGCATTAAGCTATCTACCGTCTTGCAAAAAGACATTCTATACTCGCTGAGTATAGAATTGAGCTGGACGCATATCCGCACCATAATGTACATAAATGATCCCGTCAAACGCGACCTCTATTTTGAGATGGCAAAAGCTGAACGTTGGAGTGTAGCACAGCTCAGGGGTCGCATTAATTCCCTTATGTTTGAGCGTACTGCCATCAGCAAAAAACCAGAAAGCCTCATAGCACAAGAGCTGTCTGCGCTGAGCAGCGGAGCCACCATATCGCCCGATTTGGCGTTTCGCGACCCCGTCCTCCTCGATTATTTGGGACTTGCTGACACCTATTCTGAACAAGACCTAGAAAGCGCCATCGTTGCTGAAATACAGCGATTCATCATCGAAATGGGCTCTGACTTTGCCTTTATGGCTCGCCAGAAGCGCATGACCATTGATGGTCGTGACTACTATTTGGATTTACTGTTCTATCACCGAAGGTTACGCTGTCTGGTGGCTCTGGAGCTCAAGCTCGGCGAGTTTGAAGCCGCATACAAGGGACAGATGGAGCTGTACTTACGATGGTTAGAAAAGTATGAGCTCATTGAGGGAGAAAACCTACCCATCGGACTCATTTTGTGCAGTGGGAAAAGCGAAGAGCATATCGAGCTCATGCGGCTGGATGAAAGCAACATTCGCGTTGCCGAGTATCTGACCACCTTGCCCGACCTCAAGCTGCTGGAAGAAAAGCTCAAGGCATCGATTGAGCTTGCTCGTGCACAGTGCCAGAGAGTTGAGTGAGCACCGAGGAGTGCGTCCATAATGCTCCCGTGGCTCTCGCCCGTCAGACCCAGCTTCCCGAGCGCAGTTTTTCCCGTGTAGCTAGGACCTTTTTGCGAGGGATCTTGCGTAATGCTGCCGTGGGTGTAGGGGCTAGTTGATGGTGCCGCCGCCCAGGACAGATTCTGCGCTTTCTTCGTCGTAGAAGACGGCTGCCTGACCGGGGGTAATGGCGCGCACGGGCTGGTCGAAAGTGACCAGCACGCAGGAATCGCGAGGAAGGTCAAGGGCGAGACCCCGCATCGAGTGCGGGGTGACCAGGTGGGAGTCCGAAGCGGCTTTGTAGGGGCGCGCGTCCCCGCGCGCCCGCATGTGCGGGGTGGTCGTGTCCATGGCTTGGATGGTGCCAGGGCGGGGGCGGTGCTTGTAGCCGATTTTTATTTGACAGCGCAGAGACTGCTGTGGTGCGGATGCCAATGCCGTCCAGTTGCAGCGTGTCGCGACAAACTGGCGCGCCATAAGGCTGTCCTCATCATCACCAATCGTGATGCTATTACTGTCCGCGTCGATCGATTGAACAAAGACGGGTCTTCCGTGTGCTCCCAGCCCTTTGCGCTGACCTATGGTGTAGTGAATAAGACCGCGGTGGGTGCCGACCACTTTGCCACTGCTGTCCAACATGTCACCAGGCTTGCTTGCCTGCCCGCGGTAGTCTTCAATGAAGCTTGCATAGTCGCCATCAGGAATAAAGCAAATGTCCTGGCTGTCTGACTTCTGCGCATTGGGAAAGCCCGCTGCTTCTGCCAGGGCACGTATTTCTGTCTTGCAGTAGTCGCCTAAAGGCAGCACTGTGCGCGCCAACTGCTCTTGCGATAACTGGTACAGCACGTAGCTTTGATCTTTGCTGGCGTCAAGGGCTGTCCGGGGTACCCAACGGGCGCAAGCCTCATCATAGGCAATGCGCGCATAATGACCGGTAGCCAGATACTGGCAGCCTAATTGGTCTGCCACATCAAAGAGCGCGCCAAACTTGAGGCAGCGATTGCAGTCGATACAGGGGTTAGGAGTAGTACCAGCCTCATAGCCCGCGACGAAAGGCTCGATGACCTGCTCGCGAAACGTGTCTGACAGATCGACCTCGAGGTATTCCATGCCCAGCCCCTGCGCAATATCACGCGCACCCGCAGCGTCAGCACCTAAAGTGTCGAGCAGCTTCATGTGAACACCGACACATTCATAGCCGGCTTGCTGCATCAGCAATGCCGTCATAGAAGAGTCGACTCCCCCACTCATCGCTATCAAAGCCTTTTTAGTCATTCAAATAAAGGAGTGCTCAGATAGCGCTCGCCCGTATCAGGCAGCACCACCACAATAGTCTTACCCGCAGCTTCTGGGCGACGCGCAATCTGCGTCGCTGCAGCCAAGGCCGCCCCGCTGGAAATGCCTACCAGTAAGCCTTCGGAGCGCTGGACGCCATGGACGCACTCGTAGGCATCCTCAGTAGCAACCGCGATGACCTCGTCAAAAACCGTGACGTCGGTGACCGCAGGCACAAAGCCAGCACCAATACCTTGGATACCGTGGGGGCCCTTTTCGCCGCGCGTCATGACCGGAGAATCGGCCGGTTCGACCGCGACAATCGCGACATCAACGGCCTGTTCGCGAAAATACTGCCCCACTCCTGTCGCCGTGCCGCCCGTCCCCACTCCGGCGACAAAGTAATCCAGCAAACCGCCCGTGTCGTGCATGATTTCAGGTCCCGTCGTGTGAAAGTGCGCCG